>NZ_JAKJSW010000141.1:0-11519 GCF_050337375.1 Vibrio makurazakiensis
GCTCTATATTACGGCGGTCGTACTGAATTAGCGTTAGAAGATATGACAGCTCACTACGAGCAAGATCCACAAGACCCATTTCGAGTACTTTGGTTGTCGCTTATAGAAAGTGAGATTGATGAAAAGGCGGCGTTAGAAAACCTAAAGACAAGAAGCAAAAATCATAACGATGAATGGGGATGGGTATTAGTTGGGATTACGCTCGGGGAAATCAACGAAGAGTCTGCCGTTCAAGTTATAATGGAAAGTACACAAAATAATAGAATGATGGCTGAGCGTTTAACTGAAGCGTATTTTTACTTAGGTAAACGATATGAAGCTGAAGGTAACGTTAAAAGAGCCCTTTGCGTCTACAAACTCGCGATTTCTTTAAATGTATTTGATTATGTTGAACACAGTTACTCTTTTATCGAATTGGATAGAATCTTTAAAGAGTATAAAGCTGCTCGCCAAGCGCAGGCAACCGGGCAAAACTTTGTTAATGTACGTAACTAGTTAAATTGGTCAGCAACAGAGATATAGATTAACTGTTTATCCCCCTCATAACTAAAAGGTGAATAACTCGCGTATAGGCAAGTCGTTCACCTTTTGATATCAATGTAACTCATGTTCCAGCAGGGTCAACCAGCCAAAGTTAAATGGTCAATTACTCTATTTTTCCATTACCTTGCTTCTGACTAGTCGCTGCCTTTTTCAATCGATGTGTAGTGATAATCGACATCGACAATTGCTCTGTATTCGATGTTGTCACGTGACACGATATTCTCCTCGATTTTCACTCGAGCATTATCCAATGTCATACTTCCGCTAACTACATCACTGTTCGTTTTATTGAGTTTCCATCGCAACTCACTGTCACTTGCTGTCTCAAGTGATTCATACATATTAAAGCCCGCATCCATAGCATCTTGTTTAGAGCTGAAAGATTCTGTGACCATAGTAGAGTTGCTGTGTATGGTATTACGAGAAGCTGCGGTAACGCTAAACGCAACGAGTAAACCACACGCTATAGCTATTAATTTCTTCATAGTACTTCCTTACACGATATATACCGTTCAAGATGACGATGAGTTTAATCTACGAACTTGCCATCATTTGATGAACGTTCTATTACTGATTTTTCCTTATCTAACTATTCTGTTAGTCAAAATAAGCATCAACTTAATGTGATATATGACGCACATGCGCCTTGTAACTACTCTATAAAACTAGCATTAAATAGACGCAAATCAAGATTTGAGAGTTTCGATTTGCATATGAAGAATATCTAAACTAGCAGGAAAAATTATATGATTTTATGAAATTTTTTCGAGACTAGAAATTATTCATTAGTTATTAAATACTTGGCGCGAATTAAATGTGAATACGTCTTGACGTACGTTATATCGATACTCATTTCGGGGCCAAAAATAACGATGGGTATTTGGAAGTAAATAGGAAAGCTGCCTGATACAGACTTGGGGTATGTAGGGTTTTTGACGTACAAAATAAGTCTAAAACAGGTAATAGGGAGTGCGATGTTTTCCAACTTGTCTGAGGAAATAAAAATGCCAACTGATTTATTCAGTTGGCACCTTAATAAAAGCTTTAGCGATGGAGAGAACTATGCTTCTTTGCTTTCAACAGTACTTTCAGCATCAGTGTTAGATTCTACAGTTTGGCCTGCGCTTTGAGCTTCTTCAGCTTCCATTTTTACGCGGTCAGCTTTAGAAATATAGCGAGGCTTGTTACTTTTATGCAGCTTAGAGTTCGCCTTTTTTTGCTTCTTTTTTAGAATATCATTAATTTTTTTCTTACGGTTCATTGCTGCATAGCCTTGTAAATGATTAAGGTCGTGGAGGATAATCATTTTAGCTGTAGAACTCAATGTTTGAGTGGTACTCAATAAGGAAAATATCAATATGAAGGAAGTCGAAACAACGCGCTTACGCTTAAGAATGGTTGAACAATCGGATGCGGTATTTATACAAGCTCTGTATGCCAGTGAAGACTTCCATCGTTATATCGGAAATAAGGATATAACCTCATCAGAGAAAGCTGCTCTCTACATAGAAGATAACTTTCTGAAAATGCATAAAGAGAAGGGTGTGTGCTTATTGATCGTTGAAAAGTTAGATTCATCCGTGCCGATTGGTGTATGTGGGCTTATAAAAAGAGATACCTTAGAGTCTCACGATATTGGCTATGGTTTTTTGCCTTCGGAATATGGCAAGGGATACGCTTTTGAAGCGTCAATGGCGATTTTAGAGCAAGCGAGACATAACCCTGATATCGATCATTTAGTTGCAATTACGACTTCTGATAACATTCGCAGTATCGCACTACTCGAAAAGTTGGGCTTTAGATTCCAGAGAGTAGAAGAGGCTTTATCAGATAACGTTAATTTGAATCTGTATGGTTTGGATATAGGAAGTGACTCATGTTTAAACACAATGACATTCTAATCGGAGAACTTGCGACCGAGTATAAAACGGTGATAGCAATGGTCCATATCTATTGCGCAGATCATCATGGAACGAAGGAACTGTGTAACGATTGTCGTGAGTTATTGGAATACGCCGAGACTAAATTAGATCGTTGTCCATATGGGCAAGCAAAGCCGACTTGCAACAAGTGCCCAATTTATTGCTATAAACCTGAGCCAAAAGAGCAGATGCGTTTAGTAATGAGATATGCAGGGCCGCGTATGCTCCCTAAACATCCCATTTTAGCGATTCGTCACCTGATCCATGAAAGGCGAGCCATTCCCGAAAAGCCAATTAAACACGCGTCTAATCGCCATCAGAGGACGAGTAAATAGCGGGATAGATTCGTCGCAAGCTTAACCATGTTGTTCAATCAGGCTATGAATGATCTTTGATGCTCTTAAGGCGTAGGTTCAAAGAGTCGGGCTCAAGCAAGTGAATACTGCCACGCTCTAAGCCAATCTCACCTTGTTGCTCCAAATACTTCAGTACTTCATTTAAACGCGGGCGAGAAATACCGCTGATCTGACTCAGTTGGCGTTGCGAGATGTCGATTTTTATTATGCTTCCCTGAACCGAGGGTAGGTGACGGGATATTTCTAATAGCGAAAATATGACTCTTGATTGCTTATCATATAACGAGCAGATCTGAGCTTGAAGCCAATCTTTTTGAGTTTCTAAACTGCTGAAATAAAGCCATTTATACACTTCGAAATCGGACTGTGCGAGCTTATCTATTTTGTCTTTTGGGAAATAAACAAGGCTAAGAGGAAGTAACTCATCCACCACCGCGCTGTGGGAGATATCTGAAGACATCATGCTAGCGCCCATCCAAGAGTTTTTACCGATCAAATTGGCATTCATAGTGTTGGTGTTTTCAGAAGAAAAGCTAACCGATAGCATGCCTTGAGCGATATAAAAAACACCACCGACTTTGTTGTGTGTACGATCTGGCAGAGCATTTAATACTATCGCAGTGTCCAGTAACTTTTGCTTAAGTTCGTCACTGATCTCACAAGGCCATTGAATGTCGAAAGGCAAGTTCTTCACTATAAATCTCTTCTGATTTTAAGGAAGCTAAGTGTAGCTTGAACTCTTTCGTAGTTACAGCATGCTAAGAGCCCAAATGATGGGCTATTAATCAGTTAAGACGCACTCAATTCACACTTTGGAGACTTGATGAAGTGCTTCTTACACAGCGCGATGAAGTCATTGTTGTTTTTAGGTCTTGCCAAATAGAACCCTTGTAAAACATCACAGCCCAATAGAGCAAGCTGGCGCGCTTGATCTTTGGTTTCGACGCCTTCTGCAACCACCCTTAATTCAAGACTTTTTGCTAACGCGATGACGCAGCGGATTGCTGAAAGATGTTTGTTGTTTATCAACATTTGCCCGACAAAAAATTGATCGATTTTTAGCTCGGTAAATGGGCTTGAAATAAGCTGAGTAAGAGAAGAGTGGCCAGTGCCAAAATCATCAATAGATATCTGCACGCCGCGCATACGAAGCCTGCTAGTGTTTTCGAGTGAACGAGCCAAATCACTGGCAAGTTCGGTCTCTGTTACTTCTAATGTAAGCTTGTGTGGAGGAAAACGTACTTCGTCGATGATTTGTAATACACGGTCGGCAAAATCAGGTTTGCCTAAATCTGACGGAGTAACATTTACCGATATATTAAGAGGTAATCCACTACTGTGCCAATTCGCCGCCGTTTCTACGGACTTTCGTAAAACCTGGCAGGTGAGTTGATAACTTAACCCCATAAAGAGTAGCTTTTCTAGGAAGTGGTTTGGCGTAAGTGTTCCGTGCTGCTTATGGTTCCAACGAATAAGCGCTTCTGCTCCTATAAGTTTGCCATTACGAGCATCAAAGTGAGCCTGAAAAAAAGGTTCGAACTCATCGTGACAAAGCGCATTTCGGATCTCTTTTTCCGAAACGTCGAAATGCTTTTGTGCAGTCTTACATGCTGCTGATTTACTTTGAATTAGAGAGCTAAGTAATCCCGAAACTTGATTTCTATTTAATGGCTTAACTAGGTTCGTCACATTCTCTAAGCCGTAAGACTTAGACATTTCAACTACTGCACTTTGTACATCGATGGCAGTACTGCTGGTAAACACCAGTGTCACCTGAATACTTTTGGAAGCTAAAATTCGAGCGAACTCTACGCCATCCATTTCTGGCATGTAAAGGTCGCAAAAAATCACGTCAGGTCGTTGTTTTTCGAGTGCTAATAACCCTTCTTTACCATTAGTCGCAGTAACGATTTGCGCATTAGACATTGAAGACAGCATCGAATGTAAGATCTTACATTGAAAAGCGTCGTCTTCAATAATCAGTATGTTTTCAATATCCATATCTACGATACTTCTTTAGGGCGAACCATTAGGTCTTTGTAATCGAGTTGAGAAGCTAGAATTTTGCTTTGTGCTGCAAACTCTTTACTCAATAGGAAAGGGTTGTCATGCATTTGATCTTTACATCGGATCGCTAAATGCAGGACATCACGCTTGCTCCAGTTATGCGGCCAAGCTCGGGTTAAAACCCCAAGTAACAACTTTGGAATGTCAGCATCTGTGTATTGAGTGTCCATTGCACGTGCAAGCAATGTGGATGCTTTCTCAAAGTTCTTTTGCTCGATGAGTTGTAAAGCATCTTGCTTTAACTTCATTGAGCTTTCGCGCATTCTTTGTACTTTACTACGCCACTGAGAAAGGTAGGCGAGCATGGCTTTATCTTCAGTAGTGAAAGGTGCTTTGGTGAGCTCCATATTGATCAATTCGCTGAGGCGTTGAAACTCTCCTTGCTTACCAAGTAAGAGATAGACGCGAGACAGCTCAATACTTTCCAAAAGGGACGCTTCATGGTTTTCAAGCGAATCAATATGGCTAAGGTATTCGTTTAAAAGCGCTCGACCTTTCATGATGTCGCTTTTCAAGATATTGCCACGAGCGAATATCAGTAGTTCAACTGTCTTATATTGAGCTCGCGGGAATTTTGAACGCCAGTTTTCAGCCCATTTACCGAGAGTTGAAAGGTTTGCCATACGTTTTTCTCGTGGCGAGAACTGAGCCTGGTCTAGCACAAGTTGCGCACCAAGTTGGTACATGCTGAGTTCTTCACGAAATGAGTGTCTTGATTCGAGGATCATCGTCTTCGCACTGATGATTGAGTTCGACAAATCAAACAGCGCCATATTTAAAAACGTTTTCAGCTTGTGACGAGGGATAACCTTAGGGGAAATGGCTATCGCTCGGTCAATGTCTTCACGAGCATTACTAAATTCAATTTGTGCGACGTGTAATTCAGCACTCAAATTCGCCGCTTCTGCCGCGTGGAAAGGGTCTTTCTGTAATGGCTTGAGAAGAAAATGTCCTTGTTTGTATTGGCGTTGTTTAAGCGCAATACGAGCGAGATCAAGAACGACTTTGCCATTCTCTGAGCTGCCTTGTAGGTTGATCAGTACGTTTCGCGCTTCATCGAGTTGATTTAACTCGATTAAAGATTCTGCTTTGATGCGTTGGCTTAATGAGATGATGTCATCTTCTTGATAGAAAGTTTCATCTATCATAGTGATGGCTTCTTGGTACTTACCTTTAGCAAAGGTAGTCAATAGTTCAGATAACACCTGTTTCTTTCGCATGAAGCCAGGTAGGCGCTCTTTAAGCGTCGAATAGTTTAATGGTTTAAGTAGGTAGCCGTCTGGGTTCAGTTCCATAAACCCACGAACTACTTCGGCAGTTGCATCACCCGTTACAATAATGTTGATGCAGTCAGCTGCGAGTAAACCTCGAGTTTTAAGCTCATCGATAAGCTGATATCCATTCGCTTTCTGCCCTAAATTATAATCGAAAAATATCATCCCATATTCATTCGTGCGGCAACGCGCTAGTGCTTCGTGAGCATCTTGCGCAAAGTGGAGCATGTCTGGTTGGTAACCGAGCTTTTGCAACATTCCTTTTGCAGCGGTTCGGTACATTGAACTGTCATCAACAATCAGTACCGGTCGTGATTTCTCAATATGTTTAAATGGCATCGTATGGGATTCACTATAATCTGGAACGTCGCCATTATTTACAATTTATATACAGAAGTCTGTTCCTTAAAGAACAGAAAATAGAGAAATTAACAATTATACTGAATGTAATTCTGATAAAGGTGAGTTTATAAATAGCAAATGAGAAGTGAATTTATTTATAGGGCTTTTGGTGCCTTAGCTTTAACGTTGTGTCTGTTACTCTCTGCTAGTCAAATAAAGGCACAAGAAGTAGAGCCAGTGGTAAAAACAATCTTCACTTCTATAGAAACTGAGCAATTTTTAGAATCGACACAGGCCGAGACGCTGGTGGTTGGTATACCTAAAATGAACCTTCGGAATTCCTTTCATAGAGAACAAAATGATGTCGCTAAGCTACGCGAGTTTTTGGGACATTACTGGAAGGAATGGGGTGAAAAGTATGGGTATAAAATTGTTATAAAATTAGCGCCTTATCAGGATTTATATTCAAGTCTCATTAACGAAGAGATTGATATCCTTGCTGTCTCAACATACAACCCAAGCCTCATTAACTGGGTTCACTACAGCTCACCTTATGTTGAAGCTGAAACTATTTTATTGCGCCGCATTGGTGAACATATTAAAGGTGGTGGCGTAGGCCTTGATTTCCCACCTTCAATTCTTCCGGTCGATTTCAATTCAAAAAATGAAATTCAAGTTCATACCAACAACAGCCTCAAAGTTTTAGATAAAGCCGATAGCCTTAATTACATTTACTCCTGGTCAAAACGACCAATCCTAGAAGGGCTTTCAGATTCCAAGCAATTGGAAAATTTTGCTATCGAAGAACAATCAGGGTCGGGGATTGCTGTTCGAGCAATGACCCGAATCAATGATGAAGATCTTATGCTGGCAGTCAATCGCGGGATTCGTGAATTTTCGACACAGCGTGTTTCCGAGTTGTGGGAGGCTTCGAGTAAAGGTACTCAATCTAGTTTTAGGCCTTTGATTGGTAGTTATCTTGATAATTTAACGGAAGAGCAACTTCAATTATTAGTTCCAAAACCTGTTGTTAGTTACGCTTATATCGTCGACGGTGAAGAGCCTTACTTCATTACGGAAGATTTCTTCATTGAAGGCTACATTATTGATGTGATGCGTAGCTTGAGTAAAAAACTAGGTGTGACGTTTGAAGCGAAACCTTACCACTCGTTTCAAGATGCAATGGATGCTGTGAAAAACCGAGAGGTAGATATCTTCCCAGGTGTTTACAGAACCGACCAGCGTCTAGCCAGTTTAGATTTCACGCGAGATATCGACCGCTCCGAACTCGCGATAACCAGTGAAGAAGATTACTACAACCTTTCACAGTTGAAAKGTAAGCGACTCGCGTTAGTAAGAGGCCATTATGAAAATGAACTTCTTGCTGAGCTGTTACCTGTAAACCCAATCATTTACTTGGATACAGCAGAAGAAGCGATGCGAGCCGTTGCAGCTGGTAGAGCCGATGCTTATGTAGGGAAACTTCTCAACAGCGCTTATTTGCTGAATAAGCATCGGTTATTCACGCTTAACCTCCATAAAACAGATGATATTGACGCTGAATTTTGGCCTCGACTTGCGTTACCAAACACTGAAGATGATTGGGTAATGTTACTGAATGTTGGTATCTATTCTTTAGGCGAGGAGTTTCAACAAAACCTCCAAGTTAAGTGGAAAGAACACATCGTTTTCAGTCAGGAGTCAGAAAGACTAAAAGAGCTTTACCAAAAAATCATCGCGGCTAGTGCCTTGCTGCTGATGTTTTTAATGCTTTGTTTCATGTTCTATCGTCATCAACTGACGAAAAGAAAAGAGATTCAAGCAACGCTAGAAAAAGCGTTGAAAGAAGCCGAACAAGCGAAAAAGGAAGCGGAAGAGATGACACTCGCTAAATCCGACTTCCTTGCACGTATGAGTCATGAAATCCGTACGCCGATGAACGGTGTACTGGGTATGGCAGAAGCATTGTCCTTCACTAAGTTAGATGCTGATCAAGCTGATCTTCTGCAAACCTTGAATGGATCTGCACGAAACCTAATGGCTTTGCTTAATGATGTTTTGGATTTCTCTAAAATGGACGCTGGCAAGCTGACATTGGAGAAAGTGCATTGCGAATTAGGTTCATTAATGACCAGTGTTGTCGGGAACTTTAAACACAAGGCAACGGCGAAAGAGCTAGGTTTGAACAGCCGTATGGATGCGCAGCTGAATAAAGCGTACCTGTGTGATTCAACCCGCTTGATGCAAGTCTTGAATAACTTAGTCTCTAACTCGGTGAAGTTTACGCAAGATGGTTTTGTTGAATTAAGCGCTCAGCTTGTCGCTGCCGACTATAAACAAGCAGAAAATGGCTTGTCATATGACTTGATTGGTTTTCAAGTGCGAGACAGTGGTATCGGTATTGCTAAAGACAAAATGGGCTCGCTGTTTGACCCGTTTGTACAAGCAGATGGTGACATTACTCGTCGATTTGGTGGTACAGGCCTAGGCTTAAGTATTTGTAGTGAGATTGTTCATGAAATGGGTGGAACAATCCGTGTTTCTTCGGTAATTGGTCACGGGAGCTTGTTCAGCATTACTTTGCCAGTTGCTGTGGGTGATAGCGAAAGCGCTGCGAAACAAGACTCGTCTGTAAATGAAGTTATTCAGGTAAATCAACTTGATAGACTTAATGTTTTATTTGCGGAAGACAATGAAGTAAACCGTAAAGTTATTGGTGGGCAATTAAAGCGACTCGGCGTGAGTTTCGATGTCGCTGAAAATGGGCGCATCGCGTATGAAAAGTACAAAGCAGACCAAAGTTACGATGTTATTTTATCAGACTGCCATATGCCAGAAATGGATGGATTCACGCTGGCTTCTAAGATTGTGTCCGAATTCTCTAATGATAAGCCGACGTTAATTGCGATTACGGCTGATGCGCTGAGTGGTGCCGCTAAACGTTGTATCGCTGCGGGTTTTGACGACTATATTTCAAAACCTTGCCCGTTAGATATTCTCGAGAAAAAGTTGCTGAATGTAGCAAGCCTTCATCATGCCGCGAATTCTGATTTTGATGGTAACGAGAATGCGTTGGCCGACTGGTTGGAAGAAAACACTGTTAATAATGAGACTACGGAATCAGACGTCGAAAGTTTGCAAGCTATTGAAGCTCAGCAGGAATTAACGAATGAGCTAGATTGGTTAATGGAACACAGTGAAGAACTTCACGTAGCAGAAATTAATGATCTCGAACGTACGCAAGATATAGACAATGAAAAGCTGGACTGGGAAGAGCTAATCCAAGACCAAGACCAAGACCAAGACCAAGACCAAGACCAAGACCAAGACCAAGACCAAGACCAAGACCAAGAACCTAGCATTCAATTCAGCCTTGCGGATAAAGTGACTGAATTTGAAAATACCGTTGAATTCGAAGAAGTAACCGAATATCAAACCGGTGATTCGGAAGAGCAATGGCTTACATTAACGCCAACAGATCTTGAGGGGTTATCTGAAGCCGAATTATTTGAAAGGGAAATGGCGCAATTTGAATTAGCTGCAGCCCAAGCGAACATGTCAGATTTCGATCACTTAAGCGAGTTTAACGCCGTAAGCCCTGATGGGGTAGACACTGCGGTTGATGATCTATTTAACGTTGAAGATTCAGCTAAAGATAATCATCTTAAAGCGGATGAACCTAATATGTTTGATGATTTAGATTTATTCGGTTTGGATGCAGGTCAAGAATCAGAGTTACTAGCAAGCATTGATCATTCAGAACCTTCTTTAGGTGGAGAGCATCTTAACTTACCTGAGATGCAGAGCTTCTCACCAGAACATGTACTTGAGATGAGTGGTGACGATCAAGAAATTGCTTTAGATATCCTCGAAACATTTTTGAAGAACTATCTGATTGATATCGAGGAGCTTGAAGCTGTTGGTATGCTTCAAGATGCGCCAAAAATAAAAGATACAGCACATAGAATAAAAGGCAGTGCTTTATATTTAGGTAATGATCCAATTTCTTCAGTAGCGAAATCAATAGAAAAGAACGCGGCTAACAACAATTTGAAGTTTAGCCACCAGAGGATTGAGTTTGTGGTAATGGCACTCGCTCAATTGGGTAGTGAAATCGGAGTTTACTGTCAAGAGTTACGTGTATCGTGATTAGTGTAGTCTCAATCAAAACCTCATTACGAAATTCAGTCGTCGTTAACTGTCTTCTGGTCATTTGTATTTCGAGTGCTGCTATTTTTTCAGCTATTGAACTTGAACGAGATCACTGGAAGACAAAGCAGATTGAAGATTATAAAGACCTTGCAGTAGCTCTGATAAAAACAGAGTTTTATTMATTAAAAGAGTTCTCTACTACACTTGCTCGCGAACCTGAGCTCTACGATGCTGTATATAGTCGTCAATTAGATGATATTAAAAGCGTCGTGAACTCACGAACCGTTAAGTACCACGGTGCTGACACATTGATTGTTCAAGGGCTAGACGGAAGAATTATCTATTCGGCGACCAGTGTTGAACAAAGGTTTTTGAGTGATTTACGCAAGTTACATGAACCGTTTTCTCAAAAGCCATTCTCTTTACTGCCTGGAATTGGGATCGACTTTATCGAAGGTCGAATCTTTATGTTTTCCAGTTCAGTTGTGGTCGGCAAAGCAGGTCAAAAACCCGTAGGTATGGTGACGTTACTGAAAGAAATCGATAATCCGATGTTAGAGAAAATCAGTAACCATCTTGGAAAAGAGTTTAATTTTCACTATACATCAGCAGGTATGCGATTAACTCAGATTGATTACAATCAGGACTACAGTATCGACCTGTATGAAACGATAGATAAGCAAGATGGCTTTGAAGCTGTATACCAAATGACAATGGCAGACGGTCGTCTGCAGCCTGCTAACTTCTTGATCAAATTTGATGATTCAGAATACAAAGCTAATGGAAATCCTTATTTTGTTATCGGGATAGTCGGAATATTTGTATTCTTTATCACGCTATTCGTATGGATAGTCCTTTTAAAC
>NZ_JAKJSW010000030.1:0-56169 GCF_050337375.1 Vibrio makurazakiensis
GTCGCCTTGGTGAGCCATTACCTCACCAACTAGCTAATCCCACCTAGGCGTATCCGGTAGCACAAGGCCCGAAGGTCCCCTGCTTTGCTCCATAGAGATTATGCGGTATTAGCCATCGTTTCCAATGGTTATCCCCCTCTACCGGGCAACTTCCTAGGCATTACTCACCCGTCCGCCGCTCGACGCCCATTAAATCATCCGAAGAATCAATAATGTCGTTTCCGCTCGACTTGCATGTGTTAGGCCTGCCGCCAGCGTTCAATCTGAGCCATGATCAAACTCTTCAATTTAAGATTTTGTCGGCTCAATGAATACTGACTTCAAAACTAWTATTTACCGAAGTAAACATGTAATTCTAAAGCTATTACCATTCCAACAGAATGGTAATGAATTGACTGTGCCAAATAACCRCTCTCTATAAAGAGAACAACTATTCGTATTGGTCACTCAGTTCATTGAAACCAAAGTCGATTTCCGAAGAAATCTTTTTTGATATCATCAACGAGTGCCCACACAGATTGATAGGTTTAAATTGTTAAAGAGCTTCTAGCGTTTTGTGATTTAAATCTCATTCGCTAGGGGTGCGTACTATACTCGCACCGAATTGAGAGTCAAGCGTTGTTTTCAACTTCTTTTCTCTCTACCGATTCGACTGTGTGACTTTCGTCTCACTCTGTGTCGGTGAGGCGGCATTATAGAGAGATGCCAAACAAGCGCAAGGGCTTTTTAGAAATTAAATTCCGTTCGCTCAAAACACCATCAAATCGGCATTTTTCGAATAAAAACTAAACATTTGAAACATATCACAGCAATATGTTGGAAAATTGCAAACCATAAACGTAAGATTCATGTGTCTATTTTGTTAATGGTAGATGCGTCTATTTCGTTTATTAAAATGTAGTATTCAAATATGAACTCTAAAAAATCAATGTTATTAATTGTCGCTACCGCTGTACTAGGTGGCATTGTTTTCTCTCAGGTGGAAATCTCGCCTGCAATCACCTTCGTTCTCGGTGTCTTGGCTTCCGCTTTTATCGCAAACCTTTCAAGCACTACGACAAAAACTGATTCTGAGCCTAAGGCTTCAACAAAAACGCTATATGTGGGTAACTTACCTTACAAGGCAAATGAATCTCATGTTCGTGAGTTGTTCTCTGAACACTCTGAAGTATTTGCCGTACGCTTAATGAAAGACAAACGTACAGGTAAAAGAAGAGGGTTTGGCTTTGTTGTTGTAGCAAGTGATGATGTTCAATCAGCTATCGCAGCACTTAACGATAAAGATTATATGCAACGAACCCTAAAAGTTCGCGTCGCAAATGATCCTAAACACCCTGAAGCGGATGAATCTGAACAGGGGTAAAACCTAACTGCTTCAAACTATGATTTAGCGCGCTCTCTTTTAAAGGGGGCGCACTACAAAAAATAATACTCTTCCCTTCGTTTCCTTCATCCCCAGCAACTACCGACATTAGTCCTTTCACTCTATTTGCTATTGCCTTCCCCGAATCAATTAAAGTTACATGACTCCCGAGTGCTTCTTGGATTTCTTCTTTTATCAAGGGGAAATGAGTACAACCTAAGACAGCCACATCTATATGGTGAATTAAAGGTTCTAGTATTTGTTTTAACTCTTCCGTGGAAATATCTTCGCCGCGTAGCTTATCTTCAGCTATATCAACTAAACGCGTTGAACCTAAAAGCTCTACGTTTTTATCACACGAAAAATCTTTTATTAGATCGTGGGTGTATTGACGTGTAATCGTTGCTGGCGTTGCTATTAACCCTACGGCCTTATTTGCAAGCATTGAAGCAGGTTTGATAGCAGGAACAACACCAACAATAGGAATAGAGTGTTGTTCTCTTAAAGTTGGTAAGACGATAGTGCTTGCTGTATTACAAGCGATAACAACGATATCAATACTATGAGAGGCAACAAAATTAGCGACTATTGCAGATACTCGCTCGATTAATCTCTTTGGGTTCAACTCACCATATGGATAAGCTTCATTATCAAAGGTATATACGTAGTTAAAGTGAGGCAGCTGCTTTTTTATCTCTAGGTAGACGGACAACCCACCTACACCTGAGTCAAAAACCAATACGTTTTTTGTTTGACGATCTGCCACTGCGCTTTCTCACTTATATATATTCAGGCAATGATACTCGCTCTACCCGCTTTCGCCAATCTATCCATGACTTCGTAATAACGCCTTGTAACGTTGATGTATAAAACGCTCCCCTACATCGATTTCTCTTTTGTCGATCTCAATAGAACCTTTAAAGCTAGGAGCTATAGTGACTAACGTATGAAACTCTCCATCTTCACCACAGGGGTCAACTCCTTCAGGTAAGCGATCCACCAGCTCTTGTGTATACTCTTTACCACAGAAACTACCATCAAGTTGACTTCCATCTACCGTCACTAAAAATGTGCGAATACCTCTTTGAATAATTTCATCGGCAAGTGTTTTACTACTTTCTCCCAATAATGGGAATACACACTCCCACCCCGCAGGCTCTATATAGCTTTTTCTGTAATCGGCAATACCATTACAAAACATATCACCAAATGCGACTGCATCAATTTCTAAGCCTGATTGTTGAAGTGCATTTACAATTGTTGATTGATAAACCTCGTTAGGTGGGAATACCTCGGGCAACTCGATTGTGATAAGCGGAAGACCAATTAACTGTGCCTGCATCTTTACCACTTCGATTGGTGTTACTTGGAATGGAACTTCGTCACCTACATAGGTTGTGTATAAACCAACGACTTTATAGTTTGGGTCTTCTAACAAACGTTCTAGCGCCAGAGTTGAGTCTTTTCCTGATGACCAACTTATAACAATGTTCTTTTGCATAAAGGAACCTAATAATAAAAAACCGCCCGAAGGCGGTTTGGATGATTAGAAATGGTAAGAACCTGTAAGCATCAGCTTGCGGCCATCACCTGGGTAATATGAACCCCAGTTATTTACGTTCGCTGGGTATTTTTCATCGAACACATTATCGACACGTAGACTAGCCGCCCAAACATCTTGGGTGAAGTTAACTGCAAGGTTACCTAACCAATATGCTGGTAGTTTATCTAGACTATTGGATGTATCACCGTCTTTAAATCGAGTACCCGTGTATATGCCCTCAACAAAAAATTGCCAGTTATATGTAATGTCATATGTTGCAAACGCTCGACCTGTATTTCGAGCTACCCAAGGTAATTTTTTACCTTTGTTATCCCCTGTTGAGAATTCAGCATCAATTAAGCTGTACTCCAATCCAAGTAGGACATCTTCAGTTGCATAAAAATCACCACTTACCGTGAGTCCATTTCTTTCAGAAGCATCTGCATTTACATTAGCACCGGTAAAGCTACCGCCAATTGGCGTTGGGGCGCTGCTATCAAAAATTATCTCATCTTCAAGTTGTAGGTTATATACATCCACTCTGACACTGTAGTTGTTTGCCGTTAGCCCCCAGCCACCTTCAATAGATTTGCCTGTTTGAGGTTTTAAGCCTAAGACACCCGGAGATGTATACGCCTGCTCGTCTATTTTGGCGAACCTAAAGTTGGTTTCACCCCTTAGGTAAATTCGCTGAGCTTGATTAATATTATAATTAAGGCCTAGTTCATATGCGTCTTGAGCTTCTGACAACTTTTCTTTGTTCGGGTAAATGGCTGCATCATATAGTTTATCTTCAACTGCACTATAGCGAGCACCAGTCGTAAGAGTTAACTTTTCAATTAGTGGGTAGTTCACTTGCCCAAAAACACTATAATTATCTTGCTCATTTGCACGATCAGTAGAAGATGATTTATAGGAATGGTCTCTATTTGCACCTTCTAAGCCAAGTAAAACATTACCTGTTCCTGAATCATTTGAAAATTGGTTTTCCAGCTTCAATGAGCCAAATAACTGCTTGCTATTACTTGTCGTTGAGCTCCCCCAAGCAGAACCTGAACCAGATGTGTTATCATAAATAACATCAGTTCCAAGCACCCACGAGTCACTTACTCCACGTTTATATCCTGCACGAATAGCTTTTGTTATGTCATGAGAATAATCAGTCGGATTAGCAGACCCTGCTTGAGTCGGGTCTTTTTTATATTGCTCTTCAGTCAAAGAACCCGCGTACTCTCTATTATTGTCATAATAGCTAGCTTCAGCAAAAAACTCCGTCGTATCCTGAGCATAGTTAACTCGACCTAAAACAGACCCACTCTCACGTGCGTTATGTTCTCGGTAATTGTCGCTATTATCTTGACTAGCACTAAAGAATAGACCCCAATGTTCATTGAGCTTTTTAGAAACATCAGCACTTCCAGCAAATGAATTAAAGCTACCAGCGCTCACAGATAGATTACCGCCATCTTCAGAAGAGTTCTTAGTAATAATATTAATCACACCTCCAACTGCTTGGTCGCCATATAGGACACCAGCACTACCAGACAAAATCTCTACTCTTTCTATCTGTGAAACAAGAATTGAACTAATTTGAGGGGCAGACAGATCTTGTTTATTGAGACGACGACCATCAACTAAGATAAGCGTATTATTTGCCGCTTGACCACCAGTAAAGCCACGCAACGAAAATGCAGGGCCACTATTAGTATCTGATACCTGAATTCCGGCTCTTGCTCTTAAAAGTGTATCAAGACTCTTCGCGCCACTAGCAGCAATATCATCAGATGTAATGACCGTAACGTTCGCAGGAATGTCATCAATCGAATTATTGAAGTCACTACGAGCTAAAACCACCATAGTTTCGTCAGCAGAGGTTTCTTGGGCGTGTAAATAAGAGATAGGTGAAAGCAGCGATGCTACAGCAATCGCCAAAAGGGATTTGTTCATGTTGTGATCCTAAATCGCGTAAATTCCTACCAAGTCATAACGGCATGACTTAGCTACTGGCAGGTATTCGGACTTAAGAGCACAACCTTATGGTTACCTTGTATACGACTTCCCGTCCAAAACTATGGATAGTGTCTTCTGAATACTCGTTCTCTTTTACCGCTGCGCGTCAGTTCTGGATTCACACCAGATTCCCTCTTCAGCCATCTATACTTCTATATTGGCACCAGCTTGGCGAGGATAGTATTAAGCTATTAATACTTTGTCTAGTTAAAGATTGATATTAGCTATAGTTTTTAAGACACGATTTGCCCAGATTTCACGACAGCACTGGACAAGTTCATAGGATTGAATAAAATCTGCGCTCTTGATTTGAACACACGACAGAAAAAGGCAACCCATGGCGACTTTAGATGTAAACCCACAACGCTACCAAGAGCAACTGACCGAAAAGACCGAGCGTCTAACGGAGATGTTTGCACAATACAATGTGCCTGAACTTGAAGTGTATGAATCTCCAGAGCAAAACTACCGCATGCGTGCTGAGTTTCGTGTTTGGCACGAAGGCGAAGACATGTACTACGTCATGTTCAATCAAGAAACCAAAGAAAAGTACCGCGTAGACCAATTCCCAGCAGCAAGTCGTTTGATCAATGATCTAATGCCATTACTGGTTGAGTCGATGAAAGACAACCCATCGCTACGACATAAGCTTTTCCAAGTCGATTTCCTTTCTACCCTTAGCGGTGAGATTTTGGTATCACTCCTTTACCACCGTCAACTGGGTGAGCAGTGGATCCAAGATGCTAAAGCACTGAAGCAGCAATTGAACGATGAAGGTTTTAACCTAAACCTAATTGGCCGTGCGCGTAAGATGAAAATCGTACTAGACCGCGACTACGTAATTGAAAAGTTGGATGTGAACGGTGACAGCTACATCTACCAACAAGTAGAAAACAGCTTTACTCAGCCAAACGGAAAAGTTGCTGAAAAGATGCTTGAGTGGGCAGTCGACTGTACTCAAGATAGCAAAGGTGACCTGCTAGAGCTTTACTGCGGTAACGGAAATTTTTCATTAGCGCTAGCACAAAACTTTGAACGCGTATTAGCAACAGAGCTAGCCAAGCCATCGGTTGAGTCTGCGCAATACAATATTGCAGCGAATAAAATCGAAAACGTCCAAATCATTCGCATGTCAGCAGAAGACTTTACTGTTGCTATGGAGGGGAAACGAGAGTTCCGTCGTTTACAGCAAGCGAACATCGATCTTAAAAGCTACCACTGCAACACTATCTTTGTTGATCCTCCGCGTTCAGGCATGGATGAAGATACGTGTAAGATGGTTCAAGGCTACGAGCGCATCATGTATATCTCGTGTAACCCTGATACGTTGAAAGACAATTTGGACATTTTGAGCCAAACACACAATATCACTCGCTTTGCTCTATTTGATCAATTCCCGTATACCCACCATATGGAAGCGGGCGTTTTCTTAGAAAGAAAAACTGAGATTTAGATAGAAGCTATCAATTGCAGAAAACGATAAATACAAAAAAACGAGCCATATGGCTCGTTTTTATTATTCGTCTATTTTGATTTTATTAAGCTGTCTTAGCAATAAAGCCTAGTTTTTTACCTACCCACGCTAACAGCAGCATTGCTACCATAATCGCAAAGAAGTTAGACCCGGCTTCTGGGTGCTGCGCTTTTACAAAAGCAGAGTGGCCAAATGCACCTACGAAGAAGCACGCCAAACCAACTAATGGAATATCTTCAGATACTGGGTTGTTTAGGTATTCTTGGTAAAGCGCTTGCACTGAAAGGACTAATGCAATCAGTGGAAAAATTGAGAAAGACACTTCGCTCATAGTTACCCATGATAATAAAGCATCACCACACATACCTGCGATAAGTGCTAGTACCAATGTTTTTCTTTCTGAGCCACGGTTCAGTGTATTGTTTTCTTTCGACATTATTCTATCCCGCCTTTTAATCGGTTACGTTCACGTTCTTTGCGATACCAATAAGCCCCTTTGGCCATCATTCGCAATTGCATGATCAATCGCTCCGCGAGTTCATCGCGTTCGCGTCGATCTAAATCTAATGCTTCTGCTCCAGAGTTAAATACCAATATCACCGATGCTTCCGCTTGGGTAAAAGCTTCTTCTCGGGTCGTGCCCGTTGTGATCAGGTATTCAGCCAACTCGGCAGAAAAGTGCTGAATTTCTCGAACAACTGCGGTACGAAACTCAAATGAGGTACCAGAGCGCTCTCTTAACAAAAGTCTAAATACGTTTGGGCTACTTTCAATGAATTCCATGAAAGTTTCCACTGAGGTTCGGATAACACTGCCTTCTTTAACTATGCGCTGTCTTGCCTGTCGCATCAATTGTCGAAGTAATAAACCGCCTTCATCAACCATAGTTAAACCGAGTTCATCCATGTCTTTAAAATGACGGTAGAAGGAAGTAGGTGCAATACCAGCCTCTCGGGCAACTTCTCTTAAGCTTAAGTTTGAAAAACTACGGTCGGCACTGAGTTGGCTAAAAGCAGCATCAATTAAGCTTCGGCGTGTTTTTTCTTTCTGCTGTGCGCGAATTCCCATCGGTTTCATACTTGATTCATGTCTTCTTTTTGATACAGCCTAAAAAGGTGTGTTAAATCCAATTTTCAATATAACGCGAATCCCTTCTTTATATAAGACATTCGAGATATATAAGACATTACAACGTCCTCTTTGTTCACGCCACGCAGTTAATACGTTCAATAAGTGAATTTCAATCATTCGACTGTAATTTGTAGACATACAGCATACCAAATGCTTATTTTGCGTGATTCTGCGTGATCCGATCCACTCTATAGTGCGCTTCTCATTTACCGACAGGTATAATCAGTTAAAATCTCGCTACAGCAATGTTAATCAAATATAACAAGGAAGATATCTATGCCACATTCAAACCACTTTGATGTGATCGTAATTGGTAGTGGCCCAGGCGGTGAAGGGTCAGCGATGGGATTAACCAAAGCCGGATTGAATGTCGCGATAATAGAAAAAGAATCGAGCGTTGGTGGCGGTTGTACCCACTGGGGTACTATTCCTTCAAAAGCTCTACGCCATGCCGTTAGTCGTATTATTGAATTCAACAGCAACCCACTATTTTGTAATAACAACACCAGTATCCACTCTACTTTTTCAAACATTCTTGGTCACGCTAAGTCGGTCATCGACAAGCAGACAAGACTTCGCCAAGGTTTCTACGACCGCAACTCTTGCTCTCTTATTTTTGGTACGGCCAAATTCACAGACACTCATACCGTGTCAGTAATGCAAAGTGATGGCACTGAAGAAATTTACACAGCGGATAAGTTTGTTATTGCTACAGGGTCTCGCCCGTACCAGCCAGATAATGTGGATTTCTTGCACGAGCGTATTTACGATAGTGATTCTATCCTTTCACTAAAACACGACCCTCAACACATCATTATTTATGGTGCTGGCGTTATCGGTTGTGAATACGCCTCTATCTTCCGTGGTTTAGGGGTAAAAACCGATCTGATTAACACTCGCGATCGTCTGCTTTCTTTCCTAGATAACGAAACTTCAGACGCGCTTTCTTACCACTTTTGGAACAGTGGTGTTGTTATCCGTAATGATGAGACTTTTGAGAAAATCGAAGGTACTGATGATGGTGTTGTCATTCACTTAGAGTCTGGCAAAAAAATGAAAGCCGACTGCATTCTTTACGCGAATGGACGAACGGGTAACACTGATAAACTGAATTTGGGAGCTGTTGGTTTAGAAGCCGATTCTCGTGGTCAGGTTGCCGTTAATAGCAACTACCAAACATCAATCGACCATGTCTATGCTGTAGGTGATGTAATTGGTTACCCTAGCCTTGCTAGTGCTGCTTATGACCAAGGTCGATTTGTTGCTCAAGCGATTGTTCACGGTAAAGCTGAGGGTTATCTAATTGAAGATATCCCAACAGGCATTTACACCATCCCAGAGATCAGCTCTGTAGGTAAAACAGAACAAGAGCTTACTGCTGCTAAAGTGCCTTATGAAGTAGGCCGAGCGTCATTTAAACACTTAGCTCGCGCGCAAATTGCCGGTAAAGACATTGGTAGCCTGAAAATTTTGTTCCATCGCGAAACGAAAGAGATACTTGGTATACATGTATTTGGTGAGCGTGCTGCTGAAATCATCCATATCGGACAAGCAATTATGGAACAAAAAGGCGAAGCTAATACCATTGAATACTTCGTTAATACCACTTTCAACTACCCGACAATGGCAGAAGCATACCGCGTTGCAGCGTTGAACGGACTGAACCGACTGTTCTAATAGATTTTGTTCCACCGATTAAATAAAAACAGCAAGCTAAATTAGCTTGCTGTTTTTATTTATAAATTAGACGGCTCTTCTAGAGTTTTCACCAACAGCTGATCTCCTGCCGTTACGCTAAAAACTCCCCCCTACGCCACTGAACAGCAAACAATATACCAAGTCCAACACCACGCATTCCCATAAAGCTAAGCATTGCTAGCCATAGTGCATGGTTTTGCCAATCTATAAACAAATAGAAAATAGCAAAAAAGCAGCAGGTCGCGATGAACATGCTATTACGCATCTCTTTACCTTTCGTTGCTCCAACAAAAATACCATCAAGTAAAAAACACCACATAGAAACAATAGGCATTGCCACCAGCCACAGCATATAAGCTGACGCTTGCTGCTGTACATTAGGAATAGTCGTGATCATCTGGATCAAATTCGATCCGAAGATATAGAAAGCGAATGTGAGTAGTAAACATGTGATAAGGCTCCAAAAGAAAGTGCCAATCAACGACTGGTTAAGCTCTTCTTTATTTTTCGCCCCAATCGCTTTGCCTACCATGGCTTCCATCGCATAAGCAAAACCATCCATGCCGTAGGAGATAATCATTAGAAAGCTCATCAATACTGCATTGGCTGCAACAATTTCATCGCCAAAGCTTGCACCTTGGAAAGTCATAAAAGTAAAAGTGGCCTGCAAGCACAAAGAGCGTAGAAAAATATCACGATTCAATTTCACAAATCGGCTCAAACCGTGAGTCGTTTGTGTAACTAACAATAAAGGTGAAGGTAGCTGCTTTCTATTCCACACACGCCACACGCACAATAAACCAAAGCTCATACCTGAGTAATCGGCAATAACCGAAGCCAAGGCAGCTCCTTCCACTTGCCAACCTAAGCCAATAACAAACAGTAAATCTAAAACGATGTTGGTTACGTTCGTGATGACCACCATCCACATTGGCGCTTTGGCATTTTGTGTTCCCAGTAACCAACCCAAGATAACAAAATTAGCTAAGGCAGCAGGCGCACTCCATGCTCGGATAGTAAAATATTGCTCAGCGTATTTCTTAACTTGCTCACTGGCATCGCTCAACGCAAAAATACTATCAGCAACAACCCCATGTAATAATAAAAATACGACCGCAAAGCCCAAAGCCATAGCTATACCTTGGACAAAGACCAAACCAAGCTGACTGCTATTATCGGCACCATAAGATTGGGCCGCTAAACCTGTTGTCGACATCCTTAAAAAGCCGAGTAGCCAAAAGGTCACACTGATCATCGTGCTACCTAACGCTACCCCACCTAAGTACCAAGCATGTTCTAGATGACCGATCACTGCCGCATCAACTAAGCCTAGTAGTGGCACAGTAATATTAGAAAGCACCATAGGGATGGCTAGCAATAATACGCGCTTGTGCATTGCCATATTAGATAAGATTTGAAGAATGGATTGGTTCACGAGCACCTCTTTAGTCGAGGTGGCAGTTTACCCTAGCCCAAATTATGGCACTACTACTTAGAGAAGAATGAACACTTACACTACGCCAGTTGTGCACCTTAACTACCATTTGATTTGGACTAATAAAGGAGTGAGACGTTTTTTGAATTGAGAAATTTTACATAGCCAACGCTGCCACAGTTTCCAACGGCTGCACTGCTGGTCAAGTGGAGAAAAAGACTTCACCCATTGAGCCCAAGGTAACCAGTTTAGAATTTTATCAGCAGGTGATTCCATACCATGTTGGTACTCGCCAGAACCAAGCTTTTGTCCCAAATAGGTCGAACTTTTATCTCCAGCTAAAACTAAGCAAGCTTGAGCATGTACAAAGTGGCGACTTAAGTTTTGAACAAATCGGGCGACTTGTTGTTCGGTACAGTCCAATAATGCGTGTTCACACACAATCATTACGGGTGCATCTTCCGGGATGGATAAAGAATCGAGCCAATCAATGTCTTCTACAGACCCACATTGAAGTTGGTAACGCTCATTCTTATGGAACAACCTTTGACGCCAGAGTAAATTTTCCGTGACGTCGAGTTCCACCCAATGACAGCGACCATTATCGATACGATAAAAACGTGTATCTAGCCCTGCGCCTACATTAATGATCCAAGCATCCGGATGAAGAGATAAGAATAGACGTATTTGAGAGTCGCATAACTGAGTCAAAGTAGCGTGCAGAAGTTGCTGCTGATCGACATCACCTGATAGGCATTCGGGAGCTAGTTGGCAGCGAGTACATGCCTGAGCAGCAATAGGATCGTAAACTAAACCATTATCAACCAAGCTTTCTCGGCTACGAAACCATAGAGGCTGAACCAAATTAGCAGGAACTTGATACTCACGTTGGGGAGTTTTTAGTTTTGCTTGCTCTTGAGCTGGGTTAGTTTGGCGGGGCATCTTCATCTTCCTTATGTCACCATGAGGAAGATGATAATGAATATCAATTACAACTTCAAGCTATTGAGAATGAATATCAGTCAGAAGTTGAGCTATGATATTACATCCAGTCAGTATTACGAATAATACCCACAGCAATACCTTCTATTGCAAGGTGCTGTGATTGTAGATCGACTTGAATTGGCGAGAACTCTTCATTTTCAGCATGAAGTAAAACAGTCGCACCTTTACGCTCTAGTCTTTTTACTGTCACGTCATCATCGACACGCGCAACCACAACTTGACCATCACGTACATCTTGAGTCTTGTGTACAGCAAGTAAGTCGCCATCCATAATACCGATGTCTTTCATACTTTCGCCATTTACGCGCAGTAGGAAATCAGCTTGCGGCTTAAACATACCAGGATCAACTTGATAATGTGCCTCGACATGCTCTTGAGCAAGAATTGGCTCACCAGCAGCGACTTGGCCGATCAGTGGAAGCCCTTGGTCATCATTCGCTGCATCTTCAAGAAGGATACGAATACCACGAGATGCTCCCGGAATAATTTCAATCGCTTCTTTACGAGCAAGTGCTTTTAAATGTTCTTCTGCTGCATTAGCAGAACGGAAGCCAAGTTCACGTGCGATTTCTGCACGAGTCGGTGGCATTCCGGAATCTTCAATCTTACGCTTAATAAGATCGAAAACCTGTTGCTGGCGGGGCGTTAACGGCTTCATGAGTCACCTGTCTTTTTATACAGTTAACTGTGAGTATATCCAGTAATAGGACAAAAGCAAAGCAATTGGTTGTTTTTTAATTCATTTTGCTTTTTCTATAAGAAAAGAATCTCTACCCATATATACCCAGCCAAGATCATACAGACAAATACTGCTGCCGACCCCGTATCTTTCGCGACGCCCGCTAATTCATGATGTTCTGTGCCTACTCTATCCACCACAGCTTCGATGGCTGTGTTAATCAACTCCATAACCATAATCAACACTATGGACGCAATCATAAGAATGCGTTCGATCTGGCTCACCTCTAAATAAAAGGCTATCGGGATTAACACTATGGCGAGATAAATTTCCTGCCGGAATGCTGCTTCATTTTTAAACGCTGACTTGAGACCTTGCCACGAAAAGCCAGCAGCCTTATATATCCGTTTGAAACCTTGGTTCGTTTTTTTTGTCATATTTGATTCTATACTCAATCAGATGGTGAATACTTTTCTACAAACTTAACCCTAATATGACTAAATCCATTAAAAGGTTAGACCAGTTTCTGGTATATTCTTGCATCGCTTAATTTTACGCCTAGGCCTATCTCTATTTTACACTGAGGTTTATTAACCATCGTTAAAAACAGAGGTGCGCTTAAGCCACTTGAAATCATTATTGAGGCTGTGAACCTTTATGTCTTCTGGACAAGCTTTTTCACGTTCATTACTAAAGTTACCATTATCAATGCTAGTAAAAGGAACGTCGATTCCTTCTAATCCTATTGAAGATCATAGTATTGATATCAACAAACCGATTGTCTACGCACTTCCATTTCGTTCTGCTGTGGACTTGCTCACATTGCAGAAGCACGCATTAGAATTAGGCCTTCCCGATCCGCTAACACCTTTAGAGATCAACGGAAGCCAATATCAGCGTTATGTATTTATTTCATCTCGACCAACCTTGGTACAAGATGATCAATCAGTGCCTAGCTCATCTATTGCTGCATTTACTGATTTACTTCAACTGCACAACCAAGATGCAGGATTAGACGTACAAGTAATTCCTGCAACTGTACTGTGGGGAAGAAAGCCTGGTAAAGAATCCAAAGAAAAACCTTATCTGCAACCGATGAATGGCTTACAGAAAGCTCAAACGGTTATCGTTGCGGGTCGCGATTGCTTAGTCCGCTTTAGCCCAGTCGTATCTCTGCGTTATATGGCTGACTCTCACGGGACAGATAGCTCAATCGCACACAAGCTAGCGCGAGTTGCACGCATTCACTTTTCTCGTCAAAAGCTGGCTACATCTGGGCCAAGTTTACCAAGTCGCCAAGCATTATTTGATCGCCTACTAAAATCAGAAGCGATTAAAAAAGCAATTGAAGATGAAGCTAGTTCGAAGAACATCTCTATCGAGAAAGCGAATAAAGAAGCGCAAGCCATCATGGATGAGATTGCTGCTGACTTCTCTTATTCTTTAATTAAGCGTGGCTCTAAACTTTTAGGTTGGCTGTGGAATAAACTGTATCAAGGCTTAAATATCAACAATGCCTCGACAGTACGAAAACTAGCACAAGACGGCCATGAGATCGTTTACGTGCCCTGCCACCGTAGCCATATGGATTACTTGCTACTTTCGTATGTGTTGTACAACGAAGGGATGGTTCCTCCTCATATTGCTGCGGGTATCAACCTGAACTTCTTCCCTGCTGGTCCTCTATTCCGCCGTGGGGGTGCTTTCTTTATTCGCCGTAGTTTTAAAGGCAATAAACTGTATTCAACAATTTTCCGTGAATACCTAGCAGAGCTCTTCGCTAAAGGTTATTCGGTAGAATACTTCAGTGAAGGTGGTCGTTCACGTACTGGTCGATTACTTCAAGCGAAGACCGGCATGTTAGCGATGACCATTCAAGCGATGCTGCGTGGCCTAAACCGTCCAGTAACCTTAGTTCCTGTTTACATTGGCTATGAGCATGTGATGGAAGTAAGTACTTACGCTAAAGAGCTACGTGGTCAGCGTAAAGAAAAAGAGAACGCAGGATTAGTGCTTCGAACCCTACGTAAGCTGCGTAACTTCGGGCAAGGCTACGTTAACTTTGGTGAGCCTATTCCACTGAACCAATACCTTAATGAACATGCTCCAGAGTGGACTCAAGATATCGACCCAATGGGTTCGACAAAACCACAATGGATGACACCTGTTGTTAATGGTCTGGCAACTAAGATGATGACCCACATTAATGATGCGGCAGCCACTAACGCATTGACTTTATGTGCTACGGCTTTGGTTGCGTCACGTCAGCGCGCTTTGTCTCGTGATTCACTTGTGTCTCAAATCGAAAGTTACTTATCGATTTTAAAGAACGTGCCTTACTCGACAACTTATACCGTTCCAACTGACAGCGCTGAAGACTTAGTAAAACATGCAGAGTCATTAGATAAGTTCATTATCGAGTCTGACACTATGGGCGATATTATTTCACTAGACCGTCATCAGTCGATTCTAATGACCTACTATCGCAACAACATCATTCACTTGTTTGCACTGCCATCATTGATTGCACAAATCGTGGTACGTAATCGAGAAGTCACGTTGGAGCAAATTCAGAAAAATGTAGCGACCATTTATCCTTTCTTAAAAACAGAGCTATTCCTTAGCTACGAGGAAGATAAACTCGACTCTGTTGTGAATAATATTATTGAAGAGTTAGTGTCTCAGGAAATGCTGCTAATCAATGGTGATGCCATCAGTATGAACCAAGCCAACAACCAAACGTTGATGTTATTGGGACGTACGATTTCAGAAACACTACAGCGCTACTCAATCGCTCTGAACCTACTTTCTGAAAATCCAGAGCTGGATAAATCAGACTTGGAGAAAAAGAGTCAAGACATTGCTCAGCGCCTTGGTCGTCTACACGGCATCAACGCTCCAGAGTTCTTTGATAAAGGCGTATTCTCTGCGTTATTTAATACCTTGAAGCAGCAGCAATATCTAGATAATGATGGGAATTGTGACTTAGAAAAAACGAAGCAATTTGCCAGCATCCTGTATTCGATGCTCGACTCTGAAATTCATTTGACGATTCATGAAAGTATCCATCAAGCAGACTAGTTCATTTATATAGTCAGCTACGAATAAAAAAGGCATCCAATTGGATGCCTTTTCTTTTGTCTGTCACTCGCCGATTTGATTTACCAGAACGCGACCAGCAAACCAGCTGTAATCGCCATTCCTACATAATTATTATTCAGGAAAGCTTGGAAACATAAATCTCGTTCGCGATGACGAATTAGGTGCTGTTGATACACAAATAAACTACCAACCACCAGCAAGCTCCAATAGAAGCTATCACCTAACTGATATTCCATTCCCAACACAATCAACATTGCTAAAGTGATGAGCTGTAAAACACCGATGATCATTTTATCAAAGCGACCAAATAGAATTGCGGTGGATTTTATGCCTATGTTCAAGTCATCATCACGGTCGACCATGGCATATTGAGTATCGTAAGCAATGGTCCATAACGCATTAATCACAAAGATGAACCAAACAATATTAGGGAGTTCGTTGGTTTGCGCAGCCCATGCCATTGGAATAGCCCAACTGAATGCAAGCCCAAGAAACAATTGCGGTAAATGAGTAAAGCGCTTCATAAATGGGTAAATGAAAGCTAATACAATACCCGCGAAAGACAACTTGATGGTCAACGGGTTCATGGTCAGCACCAATAGAAATGACACAACACCGAGTATAAGAAAAAGTACGATCGCTTCTTTACTGGTGACAGCACCAGAAGGTAAAGGGCGCAGCTTAGTTCGCTTTACATGCCCATCCACCTTTCTATCAGCAAAGTCATTAATCACGCAGCCCGCAGCTCGCATAAAAATAACACCAAGTGTAAAGACGACTAGTACATCAAGACTTGGCATTCCTTCTGCTGCTACAACAAGTGCCCATAAGGTCGGCCATAATAATAATAATGTACCAATGGGCCGGTCCATACGCATCAGTTGCAAATACGCTCTGGCTTTTACAGCAAGCATCTACACTCTCTCCTTAGAGTAAATCGGGGAAGTGGGTAAGAACAACTCAGCCACTAGCATAGGTTTGTGATTCATCCATAATCGAGAGCGACGTGCTAATAGCAATCCATGTTCACTTTCGACCCAACCTACTTGTAACGCATCACGCTTCACGCTCTCTGCACTGAACACGGTTAAACCCAATGGGATTTCACCTTGTTGCGAGAGATCATGATGTTGGTTTTGTAACGTCTCTTTTGGAATCAGTGTTCTTCCAACAACCCAAGGTTGGTTATCACCTTGCAGCACAACCTCTCGTAATAAGCAGTCGGATGATGACAATAACTGTGTTTCATCGCTTTTTAAGCTACCCTTTTCAAGAGTATGGTTGTGCAGAAGCTCAACAGATAAATGTTGGCAGCAGGCACCTAAACGGCGAGACAGAGATCCTTGTTCCATCAACCATTGCTTAGCCGATTCACTTGGAAATATAAAATTTTCGGTACTTTGCCAATCTACATTCGATAAAGAATGTAGATAAGGCGATATCAACTGATTCATACTAGTATTCAATAAATGGCTTTACACGTACAATAAAGCTTCAACTTTTGGTCTAATTAAACCGAAAGTCATGTTATATCTGTATATAGATTTAGACCGTTCATTGTACCAAGACAAACGCGTTTCGAATATCGCGATTAAACTAAAGAAAAGTCAAAAATATGCACAAACGTTATGTAACCCAAGTATTTCTAGCGATTAGCTTACTTTTTTCGCTACCAAGTTTTGCAGAAGAAGAGAATGCAGCCCCTAAAGCCGCGTATTTCACGCTTGAGCCAGATCTAACAACAAACTTTTTCACCAAAGGGAAAAAGCTAGGTTACATCCAGGTGCGAATCGACATTATGGTCGCAAACAGCGCCGATCTAGGCTTAATAGAACTGCACCAGCCATTAATACGCGATGCTGTGGTCGAGTTACTGGGTAAGCAAAACGAAGATACCATAAAGTCACTTTCTGGCCGTGAAGACTTACGCAATATATTAGTCGATCGTCTCAATCAGATATTATTACCTGAAACAGGTAAAACGATTATTGCAGATTTGCTGTTTACTAAATATTTATACCAGTAATTCACTCATCTCTACTGAATAACACAGAAAAAGSGGCCAATAGCCGCTTTTTTCATTTCTCTTCACTGGGTTTAACTTCTAGGAAGTAGTCAGAGATAGATTAGGCCTCTTTTGAGGTGTACTTAGCTGAATCGATAAACGCTAAGCCAACACCAGCAGCCAACCCAGCCAAGTGAGCAGTATTGGCAATCGCCATAAATGGCTGAACATATCCCAACACTAACCAAACCAGCATAAAACCAACGATAGGTTTTTGAATAGCAAGCCCAAGTTGTGGAGCCTTTGTGCCGACAACCCAAAGGTAACCAACCAGTGCGTACACAACGCCAGATAGGCCGCCAAAGTTTGCCCCTTCAATCCAGTACTGACCAGCCCCTGATAATGCGGAAGACACAACAAAAATCTGAAGCAGCTTAAGGCTACCTAGCTTTTTCTCAATATCTCCACCCAGTTGCCACCACCACAAAATATTAAAAGCAATATGCATCGCTGAAAAATGCAGTAACGCATGGCTTAACCACCGCCAAACCTGCCATTGTTGGCCGTCTATAGCTGGGAAATGTAATGCTGAGAATATTGATCTACCGAAACCCACTTGCTGAAGCAAAAAGACCACAACACAGATGAGCATCAAGCTTAGCGTGACAGGGCCAGCTTTGGCTTTTAGCATATTCCAGAAACTTGGCGTGTGATAACTAAAGTTATTCTGTCGAGTTTCAGCCATATCCCAAGAAGCAGCTTGATAGCGCGGGTGCCTAGGCTCAGATAGAAAACGTTTTAGTTCTGCCTCGGCTTCAACCTGAAGCTGACTGTCCGTTAACCACAAAGCAAACTGTCCGCTGCCTTCAGGCGCCATTTTCAGCTCAATGTTACGGGAAGCCATATAGTCAATAAATGCCTGCCCTAGCCTCGGGTTATCTAACGAAATCAGTCTTATCATAGTTTTTCTATCCAGTGATCACCGGTAACTCTGCGCGATGCCATGCTTCAAAGCCACCATCAACGCTGTATACCTCTTCAAAGCCTTGGTTTACTAAATACTGTGCCGCACCTTGACTGCTAATACCGTGGTAACACATCACCAGTACAGGCTGTTCAAATTCTACCTCATCCATAAACGAAACCATGGTGTCATTGGTCAAATGAAAGGCTGTTTGTGGGTGTGCTACAGCAAAAGATTGCGGGTCTCGAATATCCACTAATCTTGCTTCTTTTTCTTCGATTAAAGCGTGAGCGCCTTGAACATCAATGTGTTTAAACTGGTCCATTACTTTCTCATTTTATAGACATTATTATTTGGTGCCATTGTAACCTATCCCAAGACGAACAATCACATCCAGTTATTAAGGTTATCCACCAGTGATCACTTTTACACCATTTGTGGATAAGTTTGTGGATTGCGTGAATAAAGTATTTTTTAGAAGATCGATCCACAACATATAGTGATGATCCTGATCTAGCTGTGGGTTAGTAGAAAAGTATCCCCACAGGTCAAAAGCTCTCTTAGCCTTACTACACCCTACTTTTAGACAACTGGTAAATAAATACCTCACAGAGTTACCCACAGGCAACTGGTTATAATTCCGATCATATCCGGTCACTTTTCGATCCAAACAAAAAAGCCGAGATCTCTCGATCTCGGCTTTCTTTAAATTTAGTGCTGTATTTACGTTTTAGAACTCGCCCACTGCTGTTTTCAGCTTCTTCATCGCATTCTTTTCTAACTGTCGAACACGCTCAGCAGAAATGCCATAAGTTTCAGCTAATTCTTGCAACGTTGCTTTCTGGTCGTCTAACCAACGAGAGCGAACAATATGCTGGCTACGATCATCTAGGCTTTTCAATGCAAGACCTAAACGATTATTCGTATGAGACTCCCAGTTAGACGCTTCAACAGTATCTGCAACATCAGAAGCTTTATCTTCTAAGTAGTAAACTGGAGCCGTATAAGCCGAACTAGAATCATCATCGTCCATTGGCGCTTCAAACGTTGCATCTTGAGCCGCTAAACGCGATTCCATTTCACGAACTTCTGAAGGTTCTACACCCAGTTCGCGAGCAACCGTTTCAACTTCACCGTTATTGAACCAACCTAAACGCTTTTTAGACTTACGTAAGTTAAAGAACAATTTGCGTTGTGCTTTAGTTGTCGCAATCTTAACGATACGCCAATTACGTAGTACATACTCATGGATCTCAGCTTTAATCCAGTGAACAGCAAATGAAACCAGTCTTACACCCACTTCAGGGTTAAAACGCTTCACTGCCTTCATTAGGCCAATATTGCCTTCCTGAACTAAGTCTGCCATTGGAAGTCCGTAGCCTGAGTAACCTCTTGCCACGTGAACAACGAATCGAAGATGTGAAAGGATCAACCCTTTCGCTGCATCGATCTCACCTTTGTAATGTAATCGCTCTGCTAGTTCACGCTCCTCTTCAGGCTTCAGCATTGGGTAGCTGTTCGCTGAGCGGATATAGCTATCTAAACTATCTTGTGTGACTAAAGCCATTTGATACGCTTGGTTTGCCATTCATTTCCTCATCAATCTCTGATCTGGAGTAGTACTTACTTGTATTAAAACCCATCAATCTTGAACCTAAAATGAACAAGATTCAAGAAGGGGGAAGCAATTATGCATAATCAAATCATCTATACAAGTTCAACACCGTATAATATCTGTCTATTTATGCCGTAAATATGACCGCATTCACCTAAACAGGTTCAATTTCTTTTAAGTGACGCTGCGCGGATAACCTGGCTGCCACACTACCAAGCAAGGTTCCAATGATCAATAACAGCAATGACTCGTCCCAGCTCAAACCTATAAGTCTAAAGTGGCTATCATATAATTGAGCAAGATCTTCTACAGCGCTATTCAATAGTATCGTGATTAATGCTGTCAGTACCCAAGCGGTAATACCACCTAAGACACCGAACCACATGCCTGAATACAAGTAAGGTCTCAGTATAAAGCTGTCAGTTGCACCTATCAGCTTCATCGTTTGAATTTCATCTTTATTTGCTAAGACATTAAACCTTAGCGTGTTACCAATAATTAAGAATACAGCACCTAACATAAGCAATGTCAGTGTAATAACAACGACGCTCGCCAGCGCTTTGATTGCATCAAGTCGAGCTAGCCAATCTTCATCAAGTCGAACATCGGTAATTTCTTGTTCAGCTCTAACTTTCGTCGCGATGTCTTTTATTTTTTGATCGCTTTCAGCGCTCGGGGTAATGATAAGAACCCCAGGTAAAGCATAATCATCAAGCAGCGATAAGGCTTGGTCAAAACCAGAGTATTGGCTCAGGTCTTCTAGGCCTTGTTGAGGAGAGATATATTCCACCAAGGCCACTGAGTCCCAACTTTCCAGTTCATCTTTGAGCACCATTACTCTCGAGTCTGGGGTGCTTTCTTTTAAGTAAGCACTGATCTGGGAAGGGCTCGCTACATCTTGAGCGACTTCTCCGATATTTTTACCTAACAGATATAGGCTTGTTGGCATTGCTAACGCCATTGAAATAACGGCTAACGTGAGGATGTTCCCTAAAGGACGCAACCAAAGCTCCGCAAAAGAAGCTTTCGCCTGAGCAAAATGAATCGTGAAAAATCCGTCAGTACTTGGACGTTTACTTTCGCGGTTTTGCTTGGTTTTCTTGTTACGTTTATTAGCGGCCATAATCTTCAACCTCACTTAAGAAGCCTTGATTCAGTTCTAAATGACGATATTGAGGGCGAGTGTTCACTAACCCTATATCATGGGTCGCAAGTAGAATCGTAACCCCAGCTCTGTTGAACTCTTCAAACAGACGTAATACGCGATTAGACAACTCAGGGTCTAAGTTACCTGTTGGTTCATCGGCTAATAGCAATGTTGGGCGGTTTACCACTGCGCGAGCAATACCCACACGCTGTTGCTCACCACCAGACAACTGGCTCGGCAAACAACGAGCTTTATCGAGTAAGTCTGTTTTATCCAACGCAGCACTGACGCGGCGTTTAATTTCATTCTCAGAAATTGACTCGATTCGCATTGGCAGAGCAACGTTGTCAAAGATCGATCGATCCATCAATAAACGATGATCTTGAAAAACAATACCGATATTACGACGCAGAAATGGAATGTCTTTCGCTGGTATCCGAGTGATATCGTGATCGTTAAAGCGAATCTTCCCGTCTGTTGGACGTTCAATCGCACAAATCAATTTCAGCAAGGTACTTTTACCTGCACCAGAGTGCCCGCCTAAAAAAGCCATCTCTCCACGACGAAGATGAAAATCTACTTTTTGTAAGGCTTGCCTTCCACCACGGTAAGCTTTACTGACTTGCTGAAATTTTATCACCGAAAAATCCTCTTACCGATAACTCTTATCACGCTAATTGAAACTCGATCTTCGACCGATACAGTTATTCTTCGCGACTAAATAGTGCTTCAATGAAATCTTGAGACTCAAACGGACGCAGGTCATCAATACCTTCACCCACACCAATGTAGCGAATTGGGATTTGGAACTGGTCGGCAATTGAGAAGATCACACCACCTTTCGCAGTACCGTCTAACTTCGTTAACGTAATACCAGTGACAGGGGCAACTTCACTGAATAGTTTTGCTTGGCTAATTGCGTTCTGACCTGTACCCGCATCAAGCGTTAACATAATTTCGTGTGGTGCTGAATCATCAATCTTCTTCATTACACGAACAATCTTACGCAACTCTTCCATTAGGTTGCTCTTATTCTGCAAGCGACCCGCAGTATCAGCGATAACAACATCTACTCCACGAGCTTTTGCCGCTTCAATTGCATCATAGATAACAGAAGCGCTGTCTGCACCAGTATGTTGAGCAATAACTGGTACATCGTTACGTTGACCCCAAACTTGAAGCTGTTCTACCGCAGCCGCACGGAATGTATCACCCGCAGCAAGCATCACTTTTTTACCTTCGCCTTGGAATTGCTTCGCTAACTTACCGATTGTTGTTGTTTTACCAACACCGTTTACACCGACCATTAAAATAACGTAAGGCGTTTTCGTGCTATCAATAACCAGTGGCTGCTCAACCTGAGTTAAGATTTCTGCCATTTCTTCTTTTAGCAGACCGTACAGCGCTTCACCGTCTTTAAGATCTTGACGAGAAGCTTTCTCTGTTAGGTTTTCAATGATCTTAACCGTGGTATTCATACCCACGTCAGCAATCAATAATTGCTCTTCTAATTCTTCAAAAAGCTCTTCATCAATTTCTTTGCCTTTGAACAAACCAAAGAAACCCGCACCAATATTTGCTTTTGTACGGCTTAAGCTGCGCTTTAAACGTGTAAAGAAGCTTTCTGTTGGCTTTTCTTGTACTTCAGAAATTTGTGGTTCAGCGACTTCAACTATAGGTGCTTCTGCTTCTGCTTCTGCTTCTGCTTCTGCTTCTGCTTCTGCTTCTGCTTCTGCTTCTGCTAGTTCAGGTTGTTCGGTTTCTTCAACCGGTTCAACTTTTTCTACAGCTTCTTGTTGTACTTCAGCTTGAACTTCAGACTCAACAATCTCTTGTTCAACTTCTGTCTGCTGTTCTTGTTTTGTCTCGTTCTGAGTTTGTGTGCTTTGTTCTTCATCACCAAAGCCAAGCCACGATAATAATCCGCGCTTCTTTTTTTCCGCCATCAGAGGGGTTTCCTAAATCTACTTATTAACTGTATCGACTCAATGCAATTCCACTCTTTACTGGTAGCATAAAGCGAATAGCAAAGAAAAATGACAAAGCAGTGAAAACTTTACGTTTAGCTTGCTACACTTTGTCATTGCAAATTTATTTAATACTCGAACCAAATTAATTTGGGCTCGGTATAGTATCACTTTATTAGCGGTCAAAAAATCTATGGTAAGACGTCGCCAGCAAAACACATCACAAAAAAAGCCATCCGGTGGCTTTGTTCGAATCATTAGTGGCTCATGGAGAGGAAGAAAACTCCCAGTTCATGATCTTGAAGGTCTTAGACCAACGATTGATCGAGTTAAAGAAACATTATTTAACTGGTTAGCTCAAGACATTCCAAGCTCAACCTGTTTAGACGTTTTCTCTGGTTCAGGAGGCTTAGGCTTCGAAGCTGCCTCTCGTGGCGCTAAACTTGTTACCTTATTGGAAATGAGCCCTAAAGCCGCGAAACAGCTTCAAGATAATGCAAAAGAGCTAAAAGCAGAAAATATTAATGTCGTAAATACCGATGCTCTTGCCTACTTACGTAAACCGGGTACGCCATATGAAGTGGTTTTTATTGACCCTCCATTTCGTAAAGGGCTGCTTGCTGAAACGGTTTTACTACTAGAGAAAAATGGCTGGCTCACCGACAATGCCATCATCTATATTGAAACAGAAAAAGAACTTCAGCTAGAAGCGATGCCTGACAATTGGGAATTGTACCGAGATAAAACAACAGGCCAATCGAGTTACCGACTATTTGAAAGGACAACTAAATGAAAATCTTACTTATGCTAGCGAAAGCCTCTATCGCTTTCGTTTGGTTTGTTTTAATTGTGAATATTTTCAACCCGTTTCCGGGAAATGCAGCCATTGCCTTATACATCATGACCGCTTTCTTGCTGTTCATGCACGGTATTCAAATGTTGATTTTCATCGGCGCATTTGGCGACAAAATCTCAATGAGTAAATGGGAAAAATGGTCCATTCTAATATTTGGTATTTTCGCTCTACTCGACATTCGTCGTAAACATATGATGTAAAATAGAGAACAAACAAAAACGCCACTCAATTGAGTGGCGTTTTTTTATCAATTCGACAATTAAGACATGTAGCCCTTGATACCATCTAAGAACATTTGGGTTGATAGCATGACCAATAATAGGCCCATCAAACGTTCGATCGCTTTCAAGCCTCTTTCACCGAGTATTCGCAAGAAGAAACCATTAAACATCAGGATGAAGAAGGTCACACCCCATGCAAGTAACACTGAGAGAGAAAGCTCAAGCATGTTGTCTGGGTTCTGGGTCGACAGCAATATTAATGCAGCAATAACTGAAGGACCCGCAATCATAGGGATTGCCATCGGCACAATAAACGGTTCTTCACCAGCAGCTAAACCAGTAATGCTACCAGCACTAGGGAAAATCATTTTTATCGCGATGATGAATAGAATGATACCACCCGAGATACTCAATGTTTCTGGCTGAACATGTAGAAAGTTCAGAATACTTTGGCCAGCAAACAAGAACAACATCAGGATAATCAGAGCAAAAACCAACTCGCGAACTAAAACCATTCGACGACGTTTTGGATCTATATGTTTAAGAATGGATAGAACAATTGGTAGGTTACCAAGTGGGTCCATGATAAGGAACAGCATGGTTGCTGCAGATAAGATTTCCATGAAAATGTCTCGAAAAGCTAGAATCCGCGGAGTATAGCAGCCCCATTCTTGCTTTTCGAATTATGACAGACTTTATTACTATTTAGTGGCTACATACTCGTGCCATATTGGTCATGATCTTGTCACCGTCTTGAACAACTTTTTCCATTTTAAAGAAAAAGGTCAGCAGCGCATCGATATCCAAATTATTCAATTTGCAGGTATGAAAGCGAGCTTCTGCACCATATTCACCCGCCAGAAAATCAACCAACTCGCTACGAGTCATTGGTTTTTCGTGTAATAAGTTAAGTACGTTATGTGCGTGGATTTCTGTCGTCATGCTCGCCTCTGAGTTATTTAATGAGACCATCATAGTATCGGACAATCAAAAATCGACTTTGATTCAGAGCAGCTTTCAGATAATCACACAACGACCGACGCGACAATCAACCCGTGAGCCAAGAAGTAACTCCCTGTCACCCACATGTATGCCCGAGCAATTGGCTTTCGATAGCGGTTTAGTGCGCTGGCTAACGCAGAGAGCGCAAGCACTATACATCCCATCAACCCCAGAGCATGCTCTAGTTTAGGATCAACGAGCCATACTTCTCCAGCTGCCCAAGTGAGCTGAATAAGCATAATGCCCATAATAACAACGGGAAATACGACTTTATCGAGTTGAGGTAATAACAAGAAAAACGCCACTACACTTGCCGCTAGCAGTAACGCAAGCAGCCACCAAACAAACTCTCCAGAAAGCTGTAACCAAAATGATTTGCTATAGCAAAGTTGTGCTACGAGGAAACATAAAAAATACAGTGAGCGTTTTTTAGTAAGAGTATGGAAAGAATCAGCCACAGCAGAAACAAGCAGCCCAGCAATAACCCAGTACGAGAACTCCACGGAAGGAGCCTGTGTAAGAACCATAGCTGCTAAAAGCGCAAAGGTCAGTACTTTGTAGAATAGAGACTGTGTTCTATGTCCCTGCTTGGTTCCTGATACAGCACCAATACCAGACAATGAAACCGCCACCCAACTCCACATACACTTACCTTCTTACGACAAATCGCCGCTAGTCTAGGCGGACTAAGCATGAAGTAAAGTATCAATCATTGAAACTTCGATCTTGATTGTGATTCCGTGAGAATTGAATCTATACCCTCAAACTTACCCTAGTTTGCCAACTCCCCTTCGCCTCACGATACAAGTCTTACCATAAAATGAGAAAACTCAATAAAGTAAGCCCTTGCTAACCCACAGCTAGCTTGCCTCTACAATGGAAGAGTTAAAAACAATAAAACTCTAGAAAAAACGGAAATAACAGTGAATCACCAAAACATAATACACCTTTGAAAACAATAAGTTAAAATCAAACAAGATATAGATTAAGACAAAATAGCTAGAGAGGAGCTGTAGACTTCATATTGGAGGTTAGTAAGGTTATTCGTCCATTTCAATCGACACCATATTGAGAATAATTACGATCTACGGGATTTAAAATAAAGTAAAACACAACAAACACTACAAACACCAAGCTGATACAACCGACAAGCCATTAATACACTTTAACATCTCTTAACATAGTAATTCACTCAATTAAACACCAAAAAATCAACAAGTTAAAACAAAACAGAACAAACAAAAAGCACAACGAACATTATTAAACCACCACAAAACCACAAGAAAACACACCTAAAAACAACCAAAACCTGACAAACTTACCTGTACTTTTAGGGCTTTCGAAAGTAATAGTTGATCTAACCCATTTATTAGTGCTATTCTTAAAAACATAGAGAGAATCAACAGAATAAAGGAGCAGTGTTATGATTTCTTCTTCACAAAAACAAGGCCTTGTAATGATTGCAGTAGTTGTTGGCCTAATGACACTGCCAATGATGTACTAAGCAATTTGCATTAAATAAAAAAAGGGACGCTCATGCGTCCCTTTTTTTATTTATGTATATCACTATGGGATTGAAATATGTTGAGAAAAGAAATCCCAGTTTGCATAGTAGAAACCAGCCGCAGCCAAGGTAATAACGGTCATAAGTAGGATTGCAGCGCGCCAAACAAAGCGCCCACTTCGAGGCGTTAGTTCTTTTTCGCATTCATCACACACCGATAGAAACTGTTTTTTATCCTCTAACTTATAGTCTTCTTCATGGACAATTTTATTTCGAATGGTTGCGATAAAACGCAGTTTACCTATCACATCATGTGGTAAACGTTCTTCACTACTGGTTATCAGCTGATGTAAGCCTTTCCCTTCTGCATGGTATTGCAGCCTGAGTAGTTTTTCTATTCGTCGAGTTCTTACGACGACTGTTTCAATATCTGACATTTCAGCCCTCCTACTATGCCTAATTATTTTAGTAGAGCTTTGCCCTATTCTTCTATATTCCGTTATAGGTTTGAGTGACCTAGCAGTTGTTTGTTTCAATATCCTAAACTAAATCGTTGATAAGCGTGAAGTAAGTCGAAAAAAAACAAAGCTTAGTTTTAGACTTCACGAATAATGCCTTTAAACACACAGCTCTCCTTAATGTCACATTAGAATAGCGACAGTTTATCTTTGGAGGTTCTATGCCAAGCTCAATATTTTTCGCGATACTCACTCTTGCTCTACTTGCTGGCTGGGTCTTTGTTGGCTTTTATCGAAAGCACATGCAAGGTGAAAATGCGCCAGAGCAAAAAGCCGATGTCACTGTACTGGATAAACAGTCTATCGATATACCAGAAGCACAACCAGGCCAAGAAGACCAAGAGTACTGGATTTATGTGCAACGTGGCCGATTAGGGCCAAAGCGTGAGTTTCAAGTGGGTATTCACTACTTTCATGCATTGAACCCTGGCGATAAGGGTACCTTGACTTACCAAGGTGACAAATTCTTGCACTTCGCGTTAAAACGTTAACTTACTATTTAGCGAGTAAGCTAAACGATTAAGCTAGCCACTTCATAAATATCACGTTGGCGCTAAGGCAGCAGCCAACGTGTTTTACTCGATTTAGATAACATCCAACTCATCCATAATGCACCACTACCGCTGATCACTATCCATAATGGAATAACCCAAGCAGGGTGACCTTGGTGCCACTCAAATTCTTTCATTGGCCATAAGAAGATTGGGTGAAGCAAGTAAATACCCAAGCTGTGCTGACTAATAATACTAACTACCTTATTGGCGTTCTGGGATAAATTCTCACCGTAATAACGACAAACCATAAACACCATACTTGCCGCCAACACGGTATTTAAAGTTTTATACGATAGCCAGCGCCCCACCGTGTATTCATCAGCAGCAACGCTCATCTCAACAACCATATAAACAGTACTGACCAGCGCAACTCCCCCCAGCAATACACTGACTATCAATGACAGTCGATTTAAAGGTACTTTCTTATAAAGAATGTAGCCTAACGGTAAGTAGCCAGCATATAGCCACAATTCATGGCTCCACGGCCCGTCAATACCGAGCAAAAACAGTAACGTCGTAAATAGCCAAACCGCGGTTAATGCGTAGACCCCTGTGTCACCGGTTTTGCGCACCATGATTTGTAGAAATGGGATCACAAAATACAGTGGTATGAAATAGTAGAAGAAGCCTAGATGGTAGTAGGTGTACTGATGATAGCTTTCCGCAAGGACCTTCCAGCTCGTCTCACTATCAAATCCAGCCAGTGACCAACCAGACAAATAGGTATAGAAGAGAGACCAAATAATGAATGGAACCAATACCTTGCCTAAACGACGCTTTACATAATATTTAGCATCTAAAGGTCTTTGATCGCTAAGCATCAAAGCACCAGTAATCAAAATAAATACTGGAACCGCCCAACGGCTGATACTGTTAACACCAACGGCAGTAAACCATTGGTCGAAAGGAATAGAGTTCAATTCATGTCGATACGGGGCAAGTACATGAATGGCAATAACAGCAACCGCAGCGACACACCGAGCCAAGTCAAAAAATAATACGCGTTGCTTCATGTAACCACCTGATTAAATTCTAATCTTCACACTATAGCAACAAAAAAGCTGACTGGTATGAATACCGAGTCAGCTTAATGTAAAAGCTCTAGCGAGTTCAAAACGATACACAATATCGTTACTTAAGCGGCCGTAATTTGTGGCACCTTAGGTAAACGAAGTGAAATAACAGTGGTAATAGCCAAGAAAACAAATGATACCCACAAGCATGCAGACAAACCGGCCATTTGGAATACCAAGCCCGAAAGAATAGTGCCAATCAAACGACCCATCGCATTCGCCATGTAATAGAAACCAACATCAAGCGACACACCATCACCTTTCGCATAGCTCACAATCAGGTATGAGTGCAATGATGAGTTCACCGCGAAGATAGCACCAAACACCATCAAGCCACCGATGATAACAAATTCGGGTTGCCAGCCAATTTGCACGGCATAAGCAATACTAGCGGTCACGATAGCCAGAGCTCCTGCCCATAATAGTGCCGCATGTCCATCAGGTACCTTGCCTTGGGCTTTACCAGTAATCTTAGGCGCTATGCCTTGTACAAAACCGTAAGCGATAGTCCAAGCCGCTAAGAAACCACCAACCCATGAGTGATCCCAACCAAATACACTACCGAGATAAATTGGCAGAGCAATCACAAACCACACGTCACGAGCACCAAATAGGAACATGCGCGCAGCAGATAAAATGTTGATTGATTCAGACTTAGAGAAGATTTGTTTGAACTTAGGCTTAGTTTTCGCTTTACCCATGTCCGCTTCTAAGCTCACCACACTACCAACGAAGACCAATGCCAATACAGCTGCCATCGCAATCACTGCGTATTGGAAGCCAATCGTTGAAAGCAATAAGCCACCAATAAAGAAGCCTGCACCCTTAAGCGCATTCTTAGATCCGGTCAAAATCGCAATCCACTTATAAAGCGCGCCTTGCTGTTCATCAGGTACCAAGGTTTTGATTGAGCTCTTGGCACTCATCTTATTGAGGTCTTTGGCAATACCAGATAATGCCTGCGCTGTCATTACCCAAGGGATAGTCAACATTGCGGATGGCACCGCAAGCATACCGAGCGCGACGACTTGCATTCCTAACCCGATGTTCATGGTCTTGTTGAGTCCAAGACGGGCCCCTAACCAGCCGCCGATTAGGTTCGTCACCACACCAAAAAACTCATAGAAAAGGAACAGTGAGGCGATTTCTAACGAACTGTAGCCAAGATCGTAAAAATACAGAACCACCAGCATACGAAGTGCACCATCAGTAATGGTGAAGTTCCAGTAGTTGAATGTCACCAACATGTACTGGCGAACGCTCTTACTTAGATTTGAAAACATAACGCTATCTCTGCAATCTAAAAAGAGCTTCTAGATCATAGATGTCCAAAAGCTCTAATTCCTTACTTTCCACTTAACTTATACTCAAAATAATTGGAGTTGCAGCTAGGCAACAAGCAAGTTCAGCCCTATGAGCATAGGTGTTCTATGTGATTAGGGTGAACTTGCGCAGTTAACAACGCTGCAGGTTCAAGTATGAAGAGCTACGCAGAAGCTACGCCATTGATATACTCAACCTGGATTGGTTTAGTGAATGCGCCTGGGCGAAGTGATTGCACTTCTTGAACAATCTTGCCTAGATCCCAGCTCTTCTCTAACAGCAGATGTGCTGCTAGCAACCCCGTACGACCAGAACCGCCCATACAATGCATTGCTACCTTACCGCCATTATCAACAACTTGATGTAATGCTAGGCTAGCTGCCTGCCATTTTTCAGCAAAATTCGCACCTGGTGCACAATCGTCTTCAATTTCGATTTGGAACCACTGCATACCTAACGCACGTGTTTTCTCACCAAGTGCCGCAACATCTTTACTAGCAAGCTCATGGTCATCAAGCGCTGTCACGATAGCTTCCACGCCTTGCGCTTTAAGTTGAGCTAGAGATGCATCTAGATCAGCGTCTTTGGTGCCAGGACACGGAGTAAGCACTAACGCACCAGTTTCTAAATCTAGTTGCCATGTTGGATGTGTCATTATGTATTCTCCAGATTCTACTATTTCTTAAGTATGCAGGCTTATGCAAGGCCAACGGTGCGTACTAGCTCTGCTGTACGCGTTGCGTAGCCCATCTCGTTGTCGTACCAAGCGTAAATCTTAACCATGCGCTTACCAACTAACATAGTTGATAGTGCATCTACGATGGTTGAGCGTTGGTCGCCTTTGTAATCGATAGAAACCAGTGGACGCTCTTCAAAGCCAAGAATACCTTTCAGTTCATTCTGAGACGCTTCTTTCAGCATCGCGTTAACTTCTTCTGCTGTCGTGTCTTGCTTCACTTCAAAGATGATATCTGTCAGAGAAGCGTTCGCTAGAGGTACGCGAACCGCATGACCGTTGATACGATTTTCAAGCTCAGGGAAGATCTCAACAATCGCTTTAGCGCTGCCCGTTGTTGTCGGTATAAGGCTCATGCCACATGCACGTGCACGGCGTAAATCTTTATGTGGCGCATCAAGAATAGTTTGCGTGTTGGTTAGATCGTGAATAGTCGTAAAAGACGCATTCTCGATACCTAACTTTTCATTGATCACTTTAACCACAGGCGCAATACAGTTTGTTGTACAAGACGCTGCCGTAACAATTTTGTGTACTGCTGGGTCAAAGATGTTGTCGTTCACACCGACAACGATGTTTGCAATGCCTTCTTCTTTTACTGGCGCAGATACCACAACACGCTTCACGCCTTGCTCTAGATATTTGTTTAGGAAAGATGTCTTACGGTGAACACCTGTCGCTTCGATTACCACATCACAGCCAGACCAGTCGATCGCATCAATATCGCGTTCTTGCGTTGTTTTAATGCGTTGACCGTTAATGATCATCTCATCGCCTTCAACCACAACTTCGTGACTCCAGCGACCTTGGACCGAGTCAAACTCTAGAAGGTGAGCAAGCGTTGCTGTATCACCTGCCACATCATTGATTTGAACAAACTCTAACTCTGGCCAATCAAACGCCGCGCGAAGAGCCAAACGACCGATACGACCGAATCCATTAATTCCTACTTTTACCGTCATAATTTAATCTCTACTTTTATTGGCAACATACGGGGCGGTTCGACATTTCCTGCAACCTGACCATGTCTGCTTGATATTCAGTTTTTAAACAATTTGATGCTACTAAATCTTCAATTAACTTATTCATCCAACCAGGAAGCCCATCAGATAAGCGATAGAACACCCATTGACCTTGGCGAACATCCGTTACGATTCCAGCCGATCTTAACTGAGCAAGATGACGAGAAATTTTAGGTTGGCTTTCTTGAAGCGCTTGTGTGAGTTCACCGACAGAAAGGCATTCCTGACGCACAATCAGCATCACGCAACGTACGCGTGTTTCATCTGAAAGCAGTTTGAAAAATTGGTGGGGTAACATCTAACATACTCATATATGGATATGCGTATATATTAGGTAAAAAAAAGCACACGTCAATACGTGTGCCTTCATTGTAATAAAACATTCACAGAGCTTTATGCGGGGTTATGACTCATATTTTGGCTCCAACGCTGGGCTTCAATAAGCTCATAACGAACATCTTCAACCCGTAGCCCCAGGTGGTTACAGTGCTTTTCAATCCCTTGCCAATCGGCAAGTTCAAAGCTTTCTTCTAACGCTAGCAAGGTACCCAAAGGCCCTTCCCTACGCAATAAAGCAACTTTAATCATTTTAGACAAAGGTAGTTGCTCGACTAAAGACTCAAGAGAGAGATCGAGAAGCGCATCCAAAATAGAAAATAGTCCTATCATAAACGCCTGTTCCGAGTGGCTTTTAAATGGATGATAGCGAGACATCAACTGACAGAACTGTGCGCGCTGTAGCGATAAGCTATAAAGCTCTTTCGGTTTTTTGTCTGACACATAAGACGCAACCGCGAGTGAAACAAACATCTTCAGTTTGTCTTGTCCTAAATAAACAAGAGCCTGCCTAAATGAAGATATCGTCACTTCTAACCTAGGCGACATGCTATTCACAAAACGCAGTAACTTATAAGAAAGTGCGACATCTTTCGCGACTACTTTTTCTATTCGCACAAAGTCTACTTCAGGCTTACACACTTCTTGAAACAGCTCCATGGCAATCACTTGCTCTGGGCTTATATATTTGGTTTTCACCACTTCAGGCTTACTAAAAAAGTAACCTTGAAAGAATTTAAAACCCGCTAATTTTGCTTGCTCAAACTCAGATTCAGTTTCGATCCGCTCCGCTAAAAATTGGTACTTATTACCTTTATGCTGCTTCACTACATCACACGCAACATCCAACCCCATCTGCATAATATCGAGCTTTACAATATGTACGTATTGTAGGAAACGTTCCCATTCTGGAGTAAAAGTAAAATCATCCAGTGCGATCATATAGCCTTGCTGGTAAAGGTCTTGAATGGCCTCTAATAATTCATCGGTTGGTAAGCATGTTTCTAGTACTTCAACCACAACCTTATCTTTTGGCAAGCTCAGTGGTAACCGGCGAATCAAACTCGAATATGGGAAGTTAATAAAGCATCGAGAAGCAGGGATCGATGGGTTCGTCCCTATTGATAAAAAGTTTTCAACTATTAGACGATACGTCGCTCGATTCGAATCTATGTGCGCTGGATAAGCATTGCTCTCACCATCACGAAATAGCAACTCATAACCCAGAGTATGCTTTTTTCGATTAAAGATAGGTTGACGAGCAACGTATGTCGTAGTCATTTATGAATAACTCAAATATTAAGTGCTAAATATTATTACGCTTTAGCCGCAGCTAATAAGGCACCACACCCCATAAACATACCACCAAAGATTTTGTTAATTCGGCCCATGACGCGATCTGAACGAATGAATCGTCCCATTTGCGCAGCCAATGATGTATAGCCTAACATAACGACACCATCAATGATTACTGTGGTAACACCTAACACCAAAAGTTGTGGCAGCTGTGGCTCACTTGGGTTCAAAAATTGAGGAAAAAGAGCCACTAAAAATACAATCGACTTAGGGTTAGTCAGATTAATAAGCACCGCTTTGCGCATAAGAGTAAAACCAGAAAGTGACTCCACATCTTGCTGAGCGATCATGCTTGAGCGATCTCGCCATTTTTGAATACCTAGCCAAACTAAGTACACCACACCTACCCATTTGATAATGGTAAAAGCTAATGCAGACTGTGCAACTAACGCACCAATTCCCGCACCAACCAACATAATGTGGAAAGCCAACCCAATTTGAAGACCAGCAATAGATGCCAAAGATTTACGAGTACCGTAGCTCAAACCATTACTAATAGAGTTAACCGTACCTGAGCCTGGAGCCAAACTAAATACAATCGCAGTAACGACATACGCCAACCAAACATGAGTATCCATTGCATTTCCTTATTAGTGGTTTAATCTAACATTTATCAAATAGGGTTTTCTGAAGTTCAAAACCAGCAGCATTTTTTAGGTAGTAGTAACATGGCTGAATCTAGCTCCAATAATCACACTTATACGCAAGAGCCAAGCTTCGAGCAAGCGATTAAACAGACAATTTCTCAGCTTTGGCAACAGCGAGAAGAAGGGTATTTCAAAACGGCAGATAAGAAAAAACTCTACTGGTGTAAGCTCACGAACCCAAGCCACAAAAAGTCAGTACTGGTCGTCAATGGCCGCATTGAATCTTGTTGGAAATACCAAGAACTGTTCTACGACTTATATCAACAGGGCTTTGATGTTTACTCCTACGATCACCAGGGGCAAGGAATGTCAGATAGGCTTGTTAAGGGCTCTGATATTGGTCATGTGATTGAGTTTGATGATTACGTGAATAACATGGCGCAAATAGTCGAACATTTTTCTCTATCAGATGACAAGCCATGCTACTTACTTGCGCACTCTATGGGGGGAGCGATCGCCACTCGCTATTTACAGACAAATCCAAATCACCCATTCCAAAAGGTCGCATTAAGTGCACCTATGTTTGGAGTGAACCTGGAGTGGTACTTGAAGCCCTTTGCCCCTTTATTAAGTCAAATTCTGGCAGCGGTTTACCCAAGGCCTACCTACGCACCGGGTCAGCAAGCCTACTTTCCAAAACCTTTCGACAACAATCCACTCACTCGAAGTCAAGTGCGTTACGAATGGTTTAGAAAACTCTATGAGGATAAGCCACAACTGAAAGTGGGAGGAGCAAGTAGCCAATGGGTTTGGCAAGGGCTTATGGCGGCTAAACAGTGCATCCTTATGACTCGACAAATTAAGGTGCCGCTACTGTTAGTTCAAGCTGGGGACGATCGTATCGTAAGCAATCAAGCTCACGTTCGATTTATCAAAAAACTAGCGAAGACCAATCCAGGCTGTGCATTTAAAATTGTCCATGGTTCACAGCATGAAGTGTTATTTGAAAAGGATGAGTTCCGTAATCAGGGGCTAGATGCCATCAATCAGTTTTTCACTAACCATCCCGGCAAATAACGATACAAGTGAGTGTGGAATAAAGAGGAAAAGAACAACCTGAGCTTTACCCTCTTTTATGTCTCCGATTTCGCATACAATTTATCAGTCGAAATCGACAGTATTAAGCAACCGCGTAAAGCTTTAGCATCCAAGTAATAACCTAATGAGGGCTACATGACGACATCAACATTCAACAAAGACAGCATTAAAATCGTTGCATCGGATCTAGATGGTACTTTACTGGCACCTAACCACCAGTTAAGCCCCTTCACCAAACAAACTTTAACTGAGCTCCACCAGCAAGGTTATACGTTTATTTTCGCGACAGGTCGTCACCACGTTGATGTTGCAGGTATCCGTGAAATAGCGGGGATCCCAGCGTATATGATCACTTCAAATGGCGCGCGTGTGCACGACCAAAATGATCAGCTGATGTACAGCCAAAATGTTCCTCAAAATTTAGTGCAAGCGGTTGTTGATGTGGTTCGCCAAGATCCAAATATCTTTATTCACATGTACCAAAATGAAGATTGGTTATTGGACCGCGAAGACGAAATGTTAGCGAAATTCCACAGTGAATCCGGCTTTAGTTACAAACGCTTCGAGGCTGATAAAGCGCCGAGTGAAGGTATTGCTAAAGTTTTCTTCACACACCCAGAGCACGATCATGAACACTTAGTCACGTTTGAGAAAAAGCTAAGAGATACTTTTGGTGACAAACTGAATATCGCATTTTCGACACCTTGGTGCTTAGAAGTGATGGCAGCGGAAGTGTCTAAAGGTCACGCTTTGGAAGCGGTAGCAAAGTCACTGAACCTTGCCTTAGATAACTGTGTCGCTTTTGGTGATGGTATGAATGATGTTGAAATGTTGGATATGGCTGGTCATGGACTAATTATGGCAACGTCACACGAAAAAGTGATGCAAGCATTACCCAACAACCCTGTAATTGGTAGTCATGCCGATGATGCTGTGGCTCATTTCCTCAAAGATAACCTGCTATAAACAGTTAACTCAAAGACACACTAGGCAGCGAGTTCGCTGCCTTTTCTTTATTCAGTTTTGGATAGCAAAAGCTAGAGTGTTTCTTTCGTTAGAATAGCCTGCCATTCCGATTCTGATACCGGCATGATAGATAAACGGTTGCCACGTTTCACCAACGGCATATTTTCGAGTTCGGGCATAGCTTTCATTGTCGCGAGTGGAATTATGCGCTCCGTATTACGCACAAATTCAACATCGACCATAATCCAACGAGGATTATCTTGCGTTGATTTAGAGACAAGCTCGTTTAGATGTCCCTGAAAGCATTCAGCCTCAAACCTTTATTATTCGAGGTCAAGCTGTCGTCGGCCATGAAACACGAACCTTTACACCTTGCGGTAGCCAACAACAATTTTGGTTAGACATGAAACCAGAGCAAACCCAACTCGCTTTGCAACTGGCTAGAAAACCTTACGAGCCAATGTATAGCGAACTTATTGGCTATTTAGCCCCACCAAGTCAAACGGGTTACAACGCCGACTACGCTGCTCGCTTTGTTGTAAAACAGATCAATATGCTGACCGCAGAAAACCCTAATCGCTGCCAACAACCCATTCGTTCAACCCGAGTGTTCGGCACTGAACCATTTTGGTCAGCAAGCTTCACAAAACAGCATTTAGAGTTCTCTAAGATGGGAGAAGATAAACGCAGGCTCCCAATTACCAGCAGTCACATCTCCAGCACAAGCCGTGAATATCAACTCAGCGACGGGCAACTCAAACTCAAGCAGGTAACCTGCAGCGATGGAATGAGCGACTCGCTCTATGGCTGGCAAGCAAGCCTGACGGATTCTGATAAACAGTACTCAGGCTGCGCGACACTAGCAAACCAAGACCCGACTCTACGATGGGCAGGTTCTTACGTAGCAAACTCAATTAAAAATGAAGGCTTCTCTGTAGAACTAAAACTGAATGATGACCACAGTGCATCTACAACTTATCGCTATACCGGAGAAGACTTACCGACTATCGAGAAAGGTTTTTGGCAACAGTTAAATGATAAACAAGTTCAAGTCGTCATGACGCGTCATCAGCAACAGTATTTAGTTTCTGAACGCATCTTTAGTCGCACAGACAACCAGTTAACCGCAGAAAAAGAAAAAGTTGGCAATGTCGTTTACCCAATAGCAAATGGTGGGCTGACATTATTCAAAGCCCCACTCAAGCAATCTACGGGAACTCAGTAATCGATGCCTAAACTTATGTCTCAGACTCAGCCAGAACCTTGCCCTGAATGTGGTTTTCGTCATCAATGCATCTGTCACCACGTACCCCGCATTGACAGTAATATAGAACTGGCGCTTCTTACCCACAGTAACGAGTTCACCCGTGATACCAACACCGGGAAGCTGCTCACTCAAACTCTAAACCATTGCAACGTTTACGAGTGGCAGCGTAAGTCACCACCTCAAGACTTATTAGATAAAATTGCTAACCCTAAAATACAAGCTTTTGTGGTTTACCCAACAGAAGATAGCATTACGACCAGCGAAGCATTTACTTCAAGCTTATCTGGGCAAACTCCGCTATTTATTATCCTTGATGGTACGTGGCAAGAAGCAAAGAAAATGATCAATAAGAGTGACTGGTTAAGTAAACTCCCTAGCGTACATCTAAAAGTAGAGCAGACTTCTAACTATCAATTGAGACGAAACCAAGATGAAGGGCATCTCTGTACTTGTGAGGTAGGCAGCCAGCTATTAGTGGAGTCTGGTCATACAGATCACGCACAGCAGCTCGACCAATATTTTGATTTGTATATGCGAGTGTTTAAAGCGGATAAATGCGGGCACGCACTTTCATAATGACTCATTGTGCTTAGTGCTCACACATCACCAACCAGAACCACATAAGTGCGAATGTATGGCTACACTCGCACTTATGTTTCACGTGAAACGATTGAAAGTTATCAACTAATTACCATTAGTGACTAGAAAATTCGTTCCGGTTTGCCAAAGTAGAAACCTTGCAGGTAGTCGATCCCCATATCTTCAGCAATCAAACAAATCTCTCGGTTATGTACAAATTCAGCGACGGTTTTAGCATTCAAAATTTGGCATAAGTTCACCAGTTGATGGGCAATTTTTCGCTGTTTAGAGTCTCGGTCAATATTCTTAATCAAGCTCCCATCAAGCTTGATAATTTGTGGTTCAAGCTTAATGATTTCATCGATGTTGGAATACCCAGAGCCAAAGTCATCAACAATAATACTCACCCCAAGCTCTCGAAAGTGATTACAGACTTCAATCATTCGTCCATAGTCTTTGATTTGCTCCGTTTCTAACACTTCCAAACCAATACGCTGTGGGTGGCTAATTTTCTTAATCGACTCTTCTAAGTGGATTAAGGTCTTTTCATTCAAAAGGTCTTGAGGAGATAAATTAATAGAAAACGAATCGGTAGTTTCACTCATATAATCAAAAGTACGCTGGATCATCTGACGGCTAAGGCGTGTATACAGATGCGTCCCTTCAATGATAGGTAAGAAGTTACCCGGAGCAATGATTTGACCATCTTCTTCAATACGAACTAAACATTCATAACTGGCGATTTGATGAGTTCCAGCCTCAACTATCGGCTGAGCACACGCCACGACATTCTGATGAAGCACCGCTCGACTCACACAAGACAGCCAACCTAACTGCTCTTGGCGATTACTCTCTAGAGACTTTAATGCTCGAGCGTTTACAAAGTGCTTATTATTACTGACCGCATGTCGACGAGCTTCAATCGATTTCAAAAGTAAGTCATCAACGGATTCTTTAGGGAAATCACTTCGGCTTGCAAGCCCTCCACTAACCGACACCGACAAATAGTCGATATCAGGCAAACCCAAAGGCTCGAAATTCACATGCTCAATTTCATCGGCAAAGTCAGAAAAGCGCTGCAGGATATACTCGTTACTGGCAGAGCTTTTAAAGACTGTCGCCCACTCACCAACACCAATGCTATACAACTGGCACTCTTCGTTAAAACGATCGCGTAATACCGACTGAAAATACTCGCTCAAATCATGCAGTAACTTATCGCCAACTGAGTAACCATACTTTTCATTAATCTGACCAAAGTTAATGACTTTCAAACTCAACAAGTGGCTCGAAAGATCCATCTTCACCAGTTTTTCGCGCAAAACACTTCGATTAGGTAAGCCTGTTCGCTTATCGAGACGATAGCTGGCAGTTAGGTCATTCGCTTGTTCTTGTATCTTACTCACCATCCCTACATTCATTTCATCGACATCCAGTAATGAATTACGGATCAATGAGAATAATGGGGAAATGGAGTTCGTCCTTTCATTAACAATCTTAGGAATAGAACCGCAAGACTGACCTTCACGTAATGCAAGATAAGTAAGGCTATGATGTAAGATCCGCTGCTGCCCATTGTCATGAGTGAGTTCACCCATGCAATACACTCCATAACCGTCGCTGACTTCTTGAAAAACGTTGACCTCTTGATTGCCTTCAATGAAATCGAGACGCGAAGTACAGTTATAGATAAAAAACTGGTCAGGTAACGAGGTAGCCATTTGCTGAACGCCTAGGCGTAGTTGCTCTAGCGTTAGTGAAGGATGGTCATAGCAAAAACGAATTTCATCTCCGATATGAAATTCACCATCAAACTCAATCGAATCTGACTCTGTCGCCTTAATTGGCAAGAAGATATTTTGCTCTCGCGGATCGCCGACCATTAGTGGGAAGTCATGGAGCTGATTAAACGGGACTTCCCCACCATCAGCTAAGTAACGATTATAAACCTGTCGAACGGGTTGGTTATCAATAGTATGGATGGTTTTGCCCTGAGCACTCGTCACTCGAAAGGTTTTACCAATCGGGTTCCACTCTGTGTAATACCCAGTCCAAGCTGACAAGTCTTGACTGTTTAGAGACACGGCTACGCAAGCATTTTCGTAGCATTGTCCGTTGAGCATAACCCAACGGCCATTATCAGTAATAGTTGATGCACCACCAGCTATATGTACGGCAGGTAGCGAGTTGCTAAATGCGGAAAACAATTCGGTTTTACCCATGTCCAAACGATCAGCAAAGCAAATCACCGATTGAGTATGTTCAGAGCAATTTAACTGATGATAAAGTTCGACGCTGGCGCTTGTGAGGTCGTTACCATAGTGAGCTAGTGCTGGGGAAAGTGAAACGCTATCAAAACGCGTAACAACCAGAAACAGTCCTTGATGCCTTATTTTACCTTTATCGATAAAATGATTGGCGCTGCAGCCAACTAAGGTTGCTGCTGGGAGCACCGTTTGAATCAATACACTGGCATATTCAACCTGCTCTTTCGTCATAGAAGAGAACAGCTGAACCAATAATGGTTCGTTAGCATCAAAGTTAAGTCGCCCTAACTCTATTTCGAGTTGTTCGAAATGCTTAACCCAAATAGAAGTAGACTGCATAGACACATTAATTGAAAAGTTAATGAAGAAACATACTGCTCGCAATTTATACGCTTTGCACGAATTCACCGCGTCATTTTATAAATAATGTGAGCTAGATGATAGGAAGCTCAATTGTACTCCCTACCAATATGCATTCAACTTATTAGGGGCTAGACCTCTTAATATAGGCGCTTGGGTTCACCTAAATAATAACCTTGTAGGTAATCCACACCCATATCTTCGACTATCGAGCAAACTTCTTGGTTATGTACAAACTCAGCAACGGTTTTGGCATTAAACACCTGGCACAGTTGCACCAATTGCGAGGCTATCTTTCTCTGTTTTGGATTTTTATCAACATTACGAATTAAGCTACCATCGAGTTTGATAATTTGGGGCTCAAGCTTGATAATTTCATCCACATTAGAATAACCAGAACCAAAATCATCAACGATGATTCTCGCTCCTAAAGCGCGGAAATAATTACACACTTCAATCATCCTTCCGTAGTCTTTTATCTCTTCCGATTCCAATACTTCAAGGCCAATTCTGCTCGGGTCGTTCAATAAACCTATGGATGATTCAAGAATTTCTAATGTCCTGTCGCTCATCAAATCTTGAGGTGATAAGTTTATCGAAAACGAGCCTTGTTTATCGGCCATAAACGACAAAGTATTTTTAATCATATGACGGCTAAGGCGTGTGTATAAGTGGGTATCTTCGATAATAGGTAGAAACTGACCAGGTGGAATAATTGAACCATCGCCTTCAATGATACGTACTAAGCATTCTTGCGCGATTTGCTGATGGCTATGAGCAGCAACAATCGGCWGACTATACGCGATAATATTTTCATCTAAAATTGCGCGACTTACACAACTTAACCAACCCAACTGATGCTTTCTATCTTCTTCATTCACCTGAATGTCTTTAGCATTGGTAATGTGCGTGTTATTCCTGACGCCATAACGACGAGCCTCAATCGCTTTAAGTAGCAGGTCGTCACAGGAATCCTGCATAAAGTCACGGCGACTGACTAAGCCACCACATAAAGATACGGATAAATAGTCCACATCGGATAAACCATATGGTTCAAAGTTGATGTGCTCAATAGCATCAGCAAAATGGATAAATTTCTGCTTAATAAACTCACTATCATTCGCAGCATGAAAGATGATCGCCCACTCCCCAATACCAATGCTATATAGCAAAATAGGGTAAGGGTTAGCGCCACGTTCCTCCAAGCGAGTCTTAAAGTGACTAGCAAGATCGCGTAATAACTGATCCCCTACCTGATACCCATACTTTTCATTCACTTGATGGAAATTGATCAATTTAAGAGTAAGTAAGTGCTCTCTAACATTGAGCTTAGCCAGGCGTTCCTTTAGCGCTATGCGATTAGGCAATCCCGTACGAGTATCAATTCGGTAGCTATCAGTGAGCTTCTTCGCCTGTAGATTCAACTTATGTTCCATATTGATATTCATGGTATCTAAGTCTGAAATCGCATTTCGAACTAGGTTCAGTAATGGCGAGACAGTTTCTTCGCTATTGAAATTGAGACGGTTAAACTCCGGCAGTTCATTCGACTCTCTAAGCGCTAGATACGTTAAACTGTGGTGTAACGTTTGTTGGGAGTTACCTTGAAGGTACAACTCCCCCATACAATACACACCGCCGACATTATTACGCATCCCTTCAAACGGCTTTAACTCTGTCATCCCATCAAGAAAATCTAACCGTGAAGCGCAGTTATATATCATCACAGTTTCAGGCTGGTGCATCACCAGAGATTCAACCCCATGGCGTACTTTCTCGACAGTTAATGATGGGTGGCTGTAGCAAAATTGAGTATCTTCCCCTTCTCGCCATTCACGATCAAATTCAAGGCTGCCATCAGGAAACACGTTCAACACAGTACTGACACTTTTCGTTCCACCAACATCTCGGTACAAAGGAAAGTTTTTTAACTGTTGAAAAGGCAGCTCTTGGCCATCAGCAAGATAGTGTTTGAACACATCAACGGCAGGCTTATCATTCAGAGTAAATAATCGCTTACCTTTTGCGTGAGTCACTCGGTGTTTCATCCCAATCGGGTTCCACTCTGAGTATGCCCCCGTCCAAACATTCAGGTTTTCATTGTGAATTGCGACGGCGACACAGGCATGCTGAAAGATCTGATCCTGAAACAGCACCCAACGTCCGTACTTATTTTCCTGGCATAAACCACCAGCAACAGGCACAGCATGGGTCAATTCATCAAAAGCGGAATAAATAGGATAATCTCGACCATCAACCTGGTCACAAAAACTAATGACGGCTTTCGATGCTGGCGTCAATTGTAAGTCACCGACTAACGCTAGACTGTCGAGTTCAGGTTGATGAGAGAATGGCTGTACGGAAGCGGTTAAGTGAGATTCAAAAAGCTCACTGACCATCACCATAGTACCGGAGGTTTCTAAGCGATTACCTTTAATTAGGTGAGTGGCACTTTGACCAATGATCGTACTATTCGGGAGGTTCTTTAGAAGAATAGAGGCACAACTCTGCACAACAGTAGCTGGTTGAGTCGAGAATATTTGAACTAAGTGGTGATGATCACTGCTCCACTCTCGTTCAATTAGCTGCGACTCCAGCAGCTCTTGCGTATGAGACAGGTATATCGATGTTTGCATGCCAAACCTTGTATAACAAACGCTCTAGAACTTCCCCATAACTTTAAAGTTAAAAGAAAGAACCAAAGCATTATTCGTAAACGATCATTCATATGCATCAGTTTACTATTAATGGCATGTCTATTTACAGTATTTCTAAAAGCTCCGAGATAAGATGGATTTCAAGATCTGGTAATACACGGGCTTTAGGTTGCTGAAAAAGGTTTAGCTTCCCGTCATTAAACCAACAGGCTTGAAAACCATTTTGCTTCGCTCCCTGCACATCAGTAATCAAATGGTCTCCCACATGAAGAATCTCATCGGCTTCAACATTCAAATGTTGCTGAGCTTGAACAAACATATCTGGGTACGGTTTTGCACGACCATCAGGACCGGCTTTGAGTATTAACTGGAAATACTCACCTAATCCAATTTTATTTGGATCAACATTCCCGTTCGTAATCGCAATTAGAGGTATTTTCTTACCTAACTCAGCCAGTACTCTTAATGATTCAGCTGGTACATCGACTTGATTACGTAAAAATAGCGCTCTTTGGATCCCATCCACTGCCGCTTGCTCTGCTTGTGGTTCTGTATAGCCTAGCTCGATCAGCCCCGTTTTAATTTGCGCATGACGCCAAGCCGTCACATCATGCATCAAATCAGGATTGAGCTTAGCCACTTTTTGTTTGACCTGCGCCCACTCTTGCAAGCTGATTGAACTTGAAACTGGATGGTGCTGAAAAAGCCACTCTGCCATTTTCTTTTCAACACGAGCAATCACAGGCCAGTTATCATAAAGCGTATCGTCTAAATCAAACGTCATAGCTTTAATTGGTCGTGGACTACGGTAAAAGTGCATAAGTTACCTCTACTATTTTTCGTCTTTCTTGCGAGCTCGAGGATGAGCTTTGTCGTAAGCTTGAGCTAGGTGTTGAAAGTCTAAGTGCGTATAAATTTGGGTCGTAGAAATATTTTCGTGACCTAACAACTCTTGTACTGCACGCAAGTTCTGGCTTGATTCAAGCATATGGGTAGCAAATGAGTGGCGTAATTTATGTGGACTAATATGGCTCGCTACGGACTGCTTTTTACCCCACTCTTCCATGCGTTTTTGTACGCTACGGTGAGAAATTCGAGTACCAAGTTTCGACACAAATAGAGCCGGTTCATCTGGGTGCGCTAAACTACTACGTACCTTTAACCATTTTCCTACCCACTCTTCTGCCAAACCAGAATATGGAGCCTTTCGCTCTTTATCACCTTTACCGATAACACGGATCTCACCTCGACCCGCGCTCAAATCCTTAACATTAATACCCACCATTTCAGCTAAGCGAAGTCCTGCTCCGTACATCACTTCCATCATTGCGCGGTCACGAATCGCTAGTGGGTCATCTTCATTCACTTCTAATAGCTGACCGACCTCATCAACATCGAGATTCTTAGGTAGTGGACGCTGCTTTCTTGGTGCCGACACCCCTTTCGCAGGGTTTGCCGACATAATCCCTCTCAAGACCAAAAAGTCGAAAAAGCTACGCAACGATGATAAACGCGTAGCAATACTGCTCGCTTTCATACCATCGCGCATACCTTTACTGGCGAGTTGACGAACCCACGCAGCATCAACTTGTTCCCAGTTTTTTAAACCAAGAACCACCAAGTATTCTGCCATGGTTTCAAGCTGCTGACGGTAGTTACGTTGAGTGTGAAGGCTTAGCCCCTTTTCGCTTCGAAGATATTCATAGAAACGGTCAAGAGGCTTTTGCAGGCTAGTAGGAAGTGGAGTACTGGGTGCTGGATTCATTCTGGCTCTGCCATGGTAGTGAGTTCGCCAAATGAGCCACAACAAGTGCTAAGTGGCGTAAAAACAAAGTGTCCATATAAGGTTGGAAATGGCCACCATCTTCACTAGAGAACGCAAGTACCCCTAGTGTAGACTTTTTGATCAGAGGCATAACAACGTATGACCCAAGTTCTGGGCTATCATTTCCACCAAATAGGTTTTCACGATCAACTTTCTTCAATCGACCTAAATACGCATCTTTGCCATTTAAGTGATTTAAAGTGAATCGCTGCAGCTTTTCTTGCGACAACGAGTAGCAACCAGACTCTTGCGACAGTAATTTAATGTGCGCCTTCAGCCCCAAATCTTTTGCTTTTGCCTCAATGGCTTTCACCACCTGTATGCAATCGTCGCATTTTAGGATCTGATCTTGCAGCTCCATAAACTCATAAAACGTTTTATCGTTATTAGCAGCCAGCGACATCAAACTGGTAATTTCTTCTTCCAGCTCTTCAATACGTTGGCGCTGACGTTTTAATTGAATTTCGACCAAAGATACAGCGCCCTGCTCTTGGTTATTGATTGATAGGCGATCAACCAGTTCTTTGCGATGCTGAAAAAAATCGGGGTTATCCCGTAAGTATTCAGCAACCACTTCAGCCGTTAAAGCATCGGCTTCTACGTAAGACAAAACTATTCCTTAGAGTTAATAACTGAAACTAGCAAGACAGCTGGCCATCAAACACATGGGTTGCGGGGCCGGTCATAAACAATGGTTTACCCGGACCTTGCCAACTAATGTGCAAGTCACCACCAGGTAAACTCACTTTTACATTTTCAGCTAACAAACCCTGTAAGATACCGACAGCAACCGCGCCACAAGCGCCACTGCCACATGCTTGGGTTTCACCAGCGCCACGTTCATACACTCGTAAGCGTACTTCGTCACGGCTAACTACCTGCATAAAACCTGCGTTCACTCTTTCAGGGAAGCGTTCATGAGATTCCAGTAAAGGCCCTAAGGTATCCACATCTGCAGTGTCAACGTCATCAACAACTGTCACCACATGTGGGTTACCCATACTCACTGCGCCGCAGAACAAGGTATGTTCATCAGTACGCAAAATATAAGTCTTTTCAGTTTGCTTCGCTTTAAATGGGATCTTACCTGGCTCAAATTCAGGAACACCCATGTTCACTGTAATCTGGTCATTATCTTCAATCTTCAGCACCATTTTGCCTTTTTTAGTGCTGACATTGATGCTGTATTTGTTAGTTAACCCTTTCATACGAACGAAACGAGCAAAACAACGAGCTCCGTTACCACACTGTTCAACTTCACTGCCATCAGCATTGAAGATTCGATAGTGGAAATCCGTCTCAGGATCATAAGGGGCTTCGACAACAAGTAGCTGGTCGAAACCCACCCCAGTATGACGATCCGCCAAGCGACGGATCAAATCAGGGGAGAAAAATATGTTTTGAGTAATGCAGTCCACAACCATGAAATCATTACCCAAACCATGCATTTTAGAAAAGTGGAAATGCATAACGCTTCAAATTACTCCGGAAGAATGTTTTCAAGTTCCCACAAGCTCGCTAGCTCTTCACGCTGACGTACTAAATGAGTTTTATCGCCGTCTACCATTACTTCAGCAGCTCGTGAACGAGAGTTGTAGTTTGATGACATTGCGAAGCCATAAGCACCAGCAGAACGAACAGCTAGAAGATCACCTTGCTCTAATACTAGGTCGCGGTCTTTACCAAGGAAGTCACCCGTTTCACAAATTGGGCCAACTAAATCGTAAGTCACAGCCTCACCCTGACGTGGGTTTACTGGCACGATATCTTGCCATGCTTGGTAAAGAGCGGGACGCATTAAGTCGTTCATTGCAGCATCGATGATGGCAAAGTTTTTATGCTCTGTTGGCTTGAGGAACTCAACTTTCGTTAATAATACACCAGCGTTCGCCGCAATCGCTCTTCCTGGTTCGAAAATTAGCTCTAGATCAGAATGATTATCTAAGCGCGCTAACAATGCTTTTGCATAGTCAGAAGGCTGTGGCGGTAACTCATCACGGTATACCACGCCTAAACCACCGCCTACATCAAGATGTTTGATGCTCACACCGTCGGCTTTAAGCTGATCAATAAGCGCTAGTAAGCGATCAGTCGCATCAATAAACGGTTCAATGTCGGTCAGTTGAGAACCAATGTGGCAATCAATACCGTGAATGCTCAAGTTTTCTAAGCTTTGTGCAAACTTGTAGACCGCTGGCGCGCGATCAAAAGCGATACCAAACTTGTTATCACGCAAACCTGTTGAAATATAAGGGTGAGTTTTTGCGTCAACATCTGGGTTGATACGTAACGAAATCGGCGCTTTAACGCCAAGCTCACCAGCCACTTTATTCAAACGTTCTAATTCAGGCTCAGACTCAACGTTAAAACATTTAATTTTAAGTTCTAGCGCGCGCTTCATTTCGGCTTCAGTTTTGCCCACACCAGAGAAAACTACTTTCGAAGCTTCACCGCCAGCGGCGATAACACGCTCTAGTTCACCACCTGATACAATATCAAAGCCAGAACCCAAGCGAGCAAGTGTATTAAGCACACCCAAGTTAGAGTTGGCTTTAACGGCATAACACACAAGATGAGGGTGTTTGCCTACAGAAGAATCAAACGCATTCCAGTGACGTTCTAAGGTTGCACGAGAATAAACATACAAAGGTGTACCATATTGCTCTGCTAATTGTGAAAGTGCGACGTCCTCAGCCCAAAGCTGGCCATCATCCTGATAGTTGAAGTAATCCAAAATTCTTTTCCCTTATAAATAACGATTGCTGCAGCGTATATCTATTCGCTTGCTGGTGATTGTTGTTCTTGTTGCTGTGACTCGTCTGGCATGTATAAACCACCAGTTTGACCACAGCCGGAAAGACCGATAACAGACAGCATAAACAGAGCAGTGATTAATTTTTTCATTTTGCAATTCGTGATTATTAACTCAATGCCCCCTATAATCGCACCACACTCAGGAAAAGCAATAGGATAGAAAGGATGAACGATACCGAATTTCATCAACTGGTCGACATACAGATGCAAAACATCGAAGAAGCGATTGATGATTCAGAAGCAGATGTGGATTACGAAGTAACAGGTAACGTAATGACACTGGAATTTGAAGACCGCAGTCAGATCATCATCAACCGCCAAGAACCTATGCATGAAATCTGGTTAGCTTCAAAATCTGGAGGCTTCCACTTCAAGCTTGTTGAAGGGCAGTGGATTTGTTCAAAGACAGGCGTAGAGCTGTTTTCGATGGTAAAAGAAGAGTGCGTAAAACACGCAGGTGAAGAGATCCATTGGGTATAAACACCTCGAGATCTTATCAAATAAATACAAAAAAGGAGTGAATTATCACTCCTTTTTTATTATCACTATATGTTCACAACCCTAGAGGTTTTCGAACATTGGACCGTATCATTACGATAAGGAATGACATATGAGTCACCCTCTTCTGGATGAACAATTTGATAATACTGAGGAAGATTAAAGTTAATCAACTGCGACGAAATTTGAGTATCACCTTTCACTGATGTGTAGAAGGTATTCACGCTCGCAATCATTTCGTCTTTCTCACCGCTGTATTGATGATAAACCTCGATTTGGTTTGACTCATCCAATACATAAATATTGAAGCCTTTATCCGTATCTTCAAAGAAAAACTGAATCAGACCTTCGCTAGCAAAACCATCAACCACCTCTGGCAACTGATATTCTTGCTCTTTATCGAGCATCAATAACGGCGAACCTTTCAGTTTGTTGGACGAAATACTGCGGTAAAAGTCCACCGAGTTCTCTAACTTCTGAACAGAAACACCACGACGTTCAAAGAACAAACCAAACATTTGGTTCGCTAAACGAATCGCTTTAAAACGGCGGCGTTTTTCTTGCTCAATTGGCTTCAAACGTAAATCGATACACTCTGCGAGCAACTGATACACCATGTTCCGCATAATGCCACGCAAGTTTTTGCTGTAGCAGAATACATCGACCGACTCTGGTGGAATCGCATCTTGGTGCATTTTACCCAGAACTGTTTTCAAGGCATCTAACATTGCTGTTTCACCTTGAAAGTGCAAAGTACGCACTTCGTGCCAAGAGTTTCGATAAACCAAGTCGACACTACCGACTAAACTCTTACCTTCTGCGCCAAAACTAAAAATATCTACGTTTTTCAAATCAACTTTTAGTTCACGACCGCTCAGTTCAGAAGTAGGGTCGCTTTCAAAATTGATGAACATCGCGAGCTGGCTGATTTCGCAAGGACTTGCGAGGGCTTGCATACTTGGGCGACGTTTACGCAAAGAAAAAGTATTACGTAAGTCACTCACCATCTGGTAGAACTTATCGATATCAATCTGTGCATCACGAACTACCGAGTGAAGGCGCGTCGATTCAGTAATCAGTCCATTAAAGAACGACCAAGCGACAAGCTTACTCAGATATTCGTGGTGTTCCAAAGCTGGCTGACCAAGAATACGTTGAGCAACAAGTGGTTGCTTATACAAATACCAACCAGCCTGGTTAGTACGACCTTTGCGAACTTCAATAAAACTTAAGTCCGACTCATGAAGGTCAGGTGAAATTTGCGGATTAAGTAACGTAACTTTACCTGGTAACACTTCAAAGGCTGCATACAGCTTACGCGCTAAGATACTGATATCTTGCGGGCTGATTGCAGAAGTAATGTCGTTACGGCGAGCAAACTGAATTAAATTTCGGTAGCTCAACATCAATGCATCTAATAATGCGTGATGGACAACTTTAACCTGCTCAACTTTCCAGTTACGGCGATTATCAAGCTCAACGATTGTTGCTTCATCCCATCCCCACGACTGAATCATTTCGTTTAATGCTTCACGGCGCCATGCCACTGAGCCCATTCCAGGTTCGCGAGACAATTTTTCATGAGTCTTTAGATAAAAGCAGCGACGCACTAAGTCTAATCTGGTCGTATCATTAATACGCTCAAGATAACGCGTTACCTTTTCTAGCATTAGGTAATACGTATCCATCCCATAGAGATCGGGTTCATCGGTAAAGAAACGGCGCTTAGTATCAATACTCAATAATTGAGTGTGCGGATATTCCCATGAGTACGCCTCAAGGAGAATCGCTTTCAATACTGATTTATACGGCGAATCAATACTCTTGTAGAGTTGCCATAGGTTAGACCCAAAGTATTCTTGCGCAGGAATGCTATTCAGTTTGCCAAAATCTATCCATTGCGAGCAATCAATATACTTTTTACTGCATAAGTCACTCACGTACTCTTCGTAGCACTCTTCCATTTCTGGTGGAATGATTTGCCATAGCAAACGTTGCCCAGCTAAACGGACAGCACTACGGTAGAATTCATCAAGTAACAATAGGTGCTGAGATGAACCACAGTTATCACCTGTCATTTCTTCTGAGTAATTAGAACGGAATCGCTCTTCGTCCATTAAGAAGAAGTTAGCTTCTACACCTTGAGTTTGTGCCCAGTCTGTAATCAATAAGCATTTATTGGTCAGGCTTTCGCGATCGTCTCGGCTCATCGTTGGCGAAACACACACCCAAATGTCCAAATCACTAGATGTGCTTTGACCAATAGATGAAGTACTACCCATGGTATATAAACCAAGAATAGCTGGGGTTTCAGATTCAGGTAACGATTGACCGATAGTCAGTTGAGTGTCGTCGACAAATTGCTTTTGGAATTCATTCAGCGAAAAGCTATGAATTCCAAAAGGAACTTGTTGATCGTAAAAGCCAGGAATAACAGGATGATTGAAGTGTAGTAAAGCAGGGATAAGATGAAATACACGCTGACTTTGTAAATCCATCAATGCAAGAGCACGATCAACGCGCTGCTGATTAAGATTATCCAATCGCTGAATCAAAGTCTGAACGTAAGCCTGCAAGGGTATATCCTTGGTTTGAAGGTAAATGCACTTTTGTTTAGTTACTGTCCGAAAGAAGCAACAAAACGTGATCAATCTAACACTTTTAATCTAATGGGTAAAGGAAATGCACTTACTCCGATTAGAGGTATTCATTAAAAGGTATGAATGACCGCACTCTCCTAGTTTCCTCTTTATTTGCTATTTCTAATAATAGCCCAGCTTTCAAATGAGATACCAATCACACTATTTTGGTGAACTTATGCAAATCCTCTCGCGAACAAACTAACTCATGATCAAACAGTAAGAATTTCTACCTCACAGTGGTAGGATTAGAGCATTAAAGAATTCGTACTGGAAACATCATGACAAACTCAGCACCTATCCGTATTGCTACTAGAAAAAGCCCTCTCGCCCTATGGCAAGCCTACTTCGTAAGAGATGCACTGCAAGCCGCTCACCCAGGCTTAGAAGTTGAGTTAGTGACTATGGTTACTAAGGGCGACATCATTCTAGATACACCATTAGCAAAAGTCGGTGGTAAAGGGCTATTCGTCAAAGAACTTGAAGTAGCCATGCTAGAAGGTCGTGCCGATCTTGCTGTGCATTCAATGAAGGATGTACCGGTCGATTTCCCTGAAGGTTTAGGCTTAGTAACGATTTGTGAGCGTGAAGACCCACGAGATGCATTCGTGTCGAATACTTACAACAACATCGAAGAGCTTCCACAAGGGGCGACCGTTGGTACATGTAGTTTACGCCGCCAGTGCCAATTATTAGAAGCACGCCCAGACCTTATCATTAAAGAGCTACGTGGCAACGTAGGCACTCGTTTGGGTAAACTTGATGATGGTCAGTTCGATGCGATAGTTCTTGCTGCTGCAGGTCTTAAACGTTTAGAACTTGAAGATCGTATCCGTAGCTTCATCGAACCTGAACAATCTTTGCCAGCAGTTGGTCAAGGCGCTGTCGGTATCGAATGTCGCTTGGACGACGAGCGTCTAATCAAACTATTAGAGCCATTAAACGACAAAGACACTGCGGACCGCGTATTGTGTGAACGTGCAATGAACCTCACACTTGAAGGTGGCTGCCAAGTACCAATCGGTAGCTACTCATTACTTGATGGCGACAATATTTGGTTACGAGCGTTAGTTGGTGAACCGGATGGTTCTAAAATTGTTCGCGGTGAGATCCGTGGCGCACGTGTGAATGCAGAAGAGTTAGGCGTAACATTAGCAAATCAACTTCTTGATGATGGCGCAAAAGAAATCCTAACCAAACTGTACGCTGACCACGAATAATCATGGCAGTGTTGGTAACTCGGCCTGGTAATGAAGGGCTAGCACTGTGCCAACAGCTTGCGGATGCTGGAGTTTCTTCTCTCCATCATCCGCTCATTCGCATTGTGAATAGCAACGCCACACCAGAGCTTTTCAAAACACTCGCTCAAAGCGATATCATCATCGCAGTAAGCCAGCATGCAGTAACTTCTACCCACAGCCTTCTCACACAACAAAACGTAACCTGGCCAAAACACGCTATTTACCTTGGTGTTGGTCAAAAAACCGCACACGAATTAAGCAAAGTCACTCAACAAATCGTAAACTACCCCGAAACGAGTGATAGTGAGCACCTTCTCCAATTAAATGAACTCAAAGCTATTACAGGGAAAACCATTACCATTTTACGAGGTAACGGCGGAAGAGAACTCATACGTGAGACTCTATTATCCCTAGGCGCACATGTTTTATATTGTGAAACTTATCGCCGTGAGTTTATTGAAATTCAAGATAAGCACACCTTTCTAAAATGGAAAGCACACAACATTAATCAAGTTGTGATCACCAGTCAGGGGCAATTAGAGTTCCTTACCTCTTCGACCCCAAAAGAATTTTTACCTTGGCTCCAACAACAACAATTATTTGTACCTAGCCAACGTATTGCTGCCCGAGCACTTCAACTAGGGTTTTCTCATGTTGAAAACRCGTTAAGTGCGAACAACCAAACATTACTGGCGACTCTCCGGCCATAGTTAACACAGGACATAAGCATGACAAGCAAAAACAATAATGAGCATAATGAACCTGGGAAAAAACAAGACAACCAACCTGCAGTTAAAGAAGACACTACAGAGTCAACGAAAGCTGAGCAGGTTAAAGAAATACCAGAACAAACAGAGTCAAACAAAATAGAAACAACCATTGATTCGAACAAAGCGAAAGACGACCAGATCGAGCAAGCTCAAAAACAGGGTAAGCGCGGCGTAAAACTGGGGGCGATTGCTATAGCAATTTCTATCATTTTCAGTGGTGGTATTGCCTTCCAGATGCAGCAAAAGAATGCAGAATACGCTACTCAAATAGCAAGTTTGCAAGCACAACTGCAAAGTACCCAATCAGCGGTAAATAACGACCTACAAGCAGTCAAACAGCAAACCATTCAAGAAGTATCTCAAGCAGTTGAAAAAACTCAAGTCATTCAGTCCCAACAACAAAAAAGCATTCAGAGCCTACAACTGGCAGTCGCAGACGTTAAAGGGCGACGACCGAACGACTGGCTATTGGCAGAAGCTGATTACCTTGTAAAACTCGCAGGCCGTAAATTATTCCTAGAGCATGATGCAGTTAGTGCGACAAAATTAATGGAAAGTGCCGATCAACGTATCGCAGCCCTTAATGACCCTAGCTTGGTAACTCTTCGTCAATCAATGGCTAATGATATTACTAAGCTACGCACCATTCCTCTTATTGACCAAGACGGCCTAGTTCTACGTCTAACTAGCCTTCAACAGCAAGTTGACTCATTGCCTCTCGCGAACGCGATTCTTCCTGAAGCTACGGTAGAAGAAAAGAAAGTCGTCTCTCAAGACATTAATGATTGGCAAAACAACTTAATGACTTCATTAAAAGGCTTTTCTGAAAACTTCATTACATTCAGGAGCCGTGATGGAGAAGTGGTTCCGCTTTTATCCCCAGAGCAGCATTTCTACCTACGTGAGAATATTAAAGGAAAATTAGAAACGGCTATTCGCGCAGTATATAAAGAGCAAGGAGACATTTATTCAGCTGCACTTAAAACAGCAAACGAATGGTCCACTTCTTACTTAAATCAAGACAACAATTCCGTCATCGAGTTTGAAAAAGCCATTAAACAGCTAAGTGAACAAAACATTACGGTTAACTACCCAGCTAAGCTTGAATCTCAAAACTCATTGTCTGATGTCATTCGTGAGCGTCTTCGCCGTGAAGTCACAACAATGACTCCTGCGGAGGCTAAATAATGATACGTTGGATTTTTCTATTAGCCGTTTTAGGGGCTGGTTTATTTGCAGGGACTCAGTTCGCAGGTCAGCAAGGGTACGTGCTCATCTCGATTGCCAACAAAACCGTTGAGATGAGTGTAACTACACTCGTTATTTTCATTGTTGCACTTCTAGCTGGTCTATTTGGCCTAGAGTTCTTATTAAAAAAAGCACTAAGAGCTAGCTCAACAACTTGGAACTGGTTTAGTGTTCGCAAACTTAAACGTTCACGTCGCTATACAAACGAAGGGATTGTGAAACTTCTTGAAGGTGACTGGAAAGCTGCAGAGAAGAAAGTTACTCGCTGGGCGAATCATCACGACATGCCACTACTATGTTACCTAGTCGCATCTCAGGCTGCACATGAGCAAGGTAATACAGCTCAACGTGATAAATACCTTGAATTAGCGAACCAACAAGACGATTCTCAGCTTGCAGTTGAATTAACGAAAGCCAAGCAGCAAATCAGTGAAAACAACTATAGTGATGCCTTTGATACACTGTCATCTTTAAAGGGTAGTTATCCAAGCAACACTGCGGTTTTAGGTTTACTCAAAGTGACCTATATAGAGCTAAAGCTATGGAAGCCTCTATTAGAGCTAACACCAAAGCTTATTAAGAGTAAGCTGTTAACTACTGATGAAAAACAAGAGCTTGAACAAAAAGCTCAGTGTGGATTACTACATGATGTAGCGAAGCAACAGGGCAGTGAAGGGCTAATAACCCACTGGGATAAATTACCGAAGAAGCAAAAGCAAAACTCACATCTTATCGCTTGTTTTGCTAAACAACTTATCACCCGTAAAGCTGATTCAGATGCTTACACCGTGATTAAAGAAGCAATTAAGAAGTCTCCAACACCGGAACTTTATGCTTTGCTTCCTGAAATGAATCTACCAGATCACCATCCAGTAATTGTAATGCTGCAAGCAACACTGAAAAAGGATGATAACAACGCAGAAGCACACAGCGCTCTTGCACAATTTTTCATGCGTGATAATAAATGGCCTGAAGCGCAATTTCACTTAGAAAAAGCTCTGGCAGTTAGAACCAACGTTTCTGATTACAGTTACTTATCTGATGCACTAGAAAAACAGAACCTAACTAAGGCTGCGCATGAAGTGTCTCGTAAAGCCTTAACACTAGTTAAGTCCGCTTAAATAAGCATGTAAGAATTCGTGATAATTTGACTAAACCAAAGCCAATAGCACTCGCTGTTGGCTTTTTTATTACCTGCAAGTGTCTGCCCATCATATAGCTCACTACCCTCGTAGAGCCCTATCGTAAGACTCCACAAGTAAACATTAAATACTGACTCGTAGATCCTTAATACTTCCTTCTAGAAACGTTTTTAAGCTCCAAACGACATAGGAACTAAGTAAATTCAATAGCTTGTTTGCGCCCGCCCATAAGGGGGGGCCAGAGGGAAGATACACCCCTTGGGTTGTAGGGACAGCGATTGGCATTATGAATACATAGCAAGCCTGAGACTAGCTAGGCTTCATATCTGTGTTTACGTTAGATCTGATAAGTATTCAGAAGAAAGGACATGAAGAAGTAGTAAATTTTATTTTAGGTCGTGCTAATGAGGGGTGATTATATTATCTGTGGGATAGAGTATTGATAATCCAGACGTAAAAAAGCCCAAGTCTTTCGACTTGGGCTTAGTATAAGTGGCGGAGTGGACGGGACTCGAACCCGCGACCCCCGGCGTGACAGGCCGGTATTCTAACCAACTGAACTACCACTCCGC
>NZ_JAKJSW010000142.1:0-11478 GCF_050337375.1 Vibrio makurazakiensis
GCTCAGCAACGTTTGCTAGCAGGTATGTTCAGCTTAGACAACTTCCTCGATATCCTGCAAAACTTCATCATTTATGAAACTGATGATGGGAAAATCATCAAGAAAGTGGCTCGCTATCAGCAATACCGAGCGGTGAATAAAGTCATCGAACGATTGAAGGGAGGCAAAGATCGCAAAGCCCTTTCTCGTAAAGAAAGAAGTGGTGTGGTTTGGCATACCCAAGGCAGTGGTAAATCACTCACTATGGTTATGCTTGCCGTTAAGATGCGCCGTGACCCAGAATTACAGCAGTACAAATTGGTGTTTATTACCGATAGAACACAACTGGATGAGCAGCTTTCCAACACCTTCCGAGATGCCCAAGGTGAAACCGTTTATAACGCGGGCTCTGTGGCTGAGCTAAAAGAACTCTTAAAGAAAGACAGCTCTGATCTTGTGACTGCGATGGTGCAAAAGTTCTCCGATCTTGAAAGAGAGCAAGAGAAACAATCGTCTATAGCGGAAGGCTTTGTAGACTTAAACCCGAGTGAGAAAATAATCGTTCTTGCTGATGAAGCTCATCGCACACAATTTGGTGGGTTAGCCATGACCATCAATGCAGCGCTACCGAACGCGCCTAAAGTGGGCTTTACGGGGACACCTTTGCTTAAAACGCAAAAGATGGGTCAAGCGTTTGGTGGCTATATTGATGAATACAAAATCAATGAAGCAGTCGAAGATGGTGCAACAGTACGCTTGCTGTATGAAGGTCGAGAAGTGCAATCAGAAGTGGCGGGAGAGTCACTTGATAAACTGTTTGAAGAGTATTTTGGTGAATACACCGAAGACGAACAGCGAGAAATAAAGAAAAAGTACGGGGTAGAGCGTGCAGTACGTGAAGCGCCGGCTCGTATTCGCTGGGTATGTTTAGATCTGCTTAAACACTATAAAGAACACATTCGCCCAGATGGTTTTAAAGCGATGATAGTCGTGGGTAGCCGTCATGCTGCCGCTATTTTTAAAAAGACGCTTGATGAGCTGGGTGCGCCTCCTTCTGAGGTGATTATCTCAGGTGATCATAATGATAAACAATATATCGCCCAGCACACCGACAAAGTGCATCAGAAAAAGGTGATCGCTAACTTCAAAAAACCTTTTGGTATCGATAACGCGGGAACCGAAGAGAAGAACAAAAAGTTTGATAACACGGCGTTTCTTATTGTGAAAGATATGCTGTTAACGGGTTTTGATGCCCCAATTGCTCAAGTCATGTATATCGACCGTAAACTGCAAGACCACACACTGATGCAAGCCATTGCCCGTGTGAACCGTACCTACAAGGGTAAGAACTGTGGTTATGTCGTTGACTACTTTGGGCTGGCGACTCACTTAACAGAAGCACTAGAGCTGTTTAGTAGCGAAGATGTAGAAGGCACATACCAAAGCCTGAAAGATGAGATCCCTAAGCTAAAAGCGAAACACACGAGAGCAATGTCGTTCTTTAATAATGTTAAGAGTGACGATATTGATGATTACGTGTTAGCGCTAAAAGATGAAACGACTCGTGCGCAGTTCGACCTTGCTTTTAAGTTGTTCGCCAAACAACTCAACGTGATTTTGCCTGACGCCAGTGCCGCCCCCTTCATTCCTGATATGAAGTTACTGGGCAAAGTTCACAACGCATCAAAAACGCTGTATCGAGACGCGGGTTTAGATATGCGTGAAATTGGTGAAAAGGTTCGCCAGTTGGTGGATGAGCACATTCTTAGTACAGGGGTAGATCCGAAAATCCCCCCTGTAGATTTACTCGCGGCGAACTTCAAAGAGACGATAAAACCAACCAAGTCGGACGAATCGAAAGCGTCGGAGATTGAGAGTGCAATTAAGCATCACATTACCATTAATCTCGATGAAGACCCTGAATATTACCGTTCGTTGAGTTTACGCCTGCGTGATGTCATTGAAAAAACAGCAGGTCAATGGTCACTTCAGTTAGAGCTACTACTAGAAATGACTGACGATATTGGCAATGCCCACCAGCAAGCGGCACAAGATGTGGGCTTATCGGAAACGGAATTTGCTTTCTACAATATTCTTATCTCAGAAGTAACGCATGCCAGTGATGGCGATGTGATTGATGAATTGCTTCATGAATCAATAAAGCAGACAACTCAAACCTTAGTCGCGATGCTAGACGAAGCAACAGAGATTATTGATTTCTTTGCTAAGCAAGATGAAGTTAAGCGCATGAAGAAAGAGATTAAGCGTGCTGTACTCGATCAGCCATTCGGTGATAAAGCGTTAGTGAGTGCACTACAAGAACGCTTTATGGATCTCGCTAAGCATAAGTTTGGTAATAAGTGAGTAAGCCCTAATCTATGAGTAAGAAAAAGCTATGAGCAAGCATGAGCCTGAGCTTATCCATACTGAAGGCTACAGTGTGCTGGTGGAGCGTACCTCTCGCAGAAAGACCGCTTCAATTAAAGTTGATGAAGGGGAAGTGATCATCGTTGTCCCTAAGCTGCTGGAGCGTGACAAAATAGATAAGCTTTTAGCGAGTAAACATCAGTGGATAGTCGAAAAGATAGCGCAATACCAAACCACCAGCCCTGCGACAATGCGAGAGTATGTGTCAGGTGAGTCATTGCCATACTTAGGGCGGAATTATCGCTTAAAAGTGCTTAAAGGCGACTTAGCGCCTACAAAACTGCTTAATGGGCGTATTACGGTCACCGTTCCTGACCCATCCACACAAACGCACTATATTCGCCGAGCTTTAACTAATTGGTATAAGCGTCATGCTGATAAGAAGATTCGAGAGAAGGTAAGTCGATATGAATCGCTGGTGGGCGTTGAAACGGGAGTTGTTCGTACTAAAGACTTTAAGAGTAGATGGGGCAGTTGTACCCCTTATGGTGATTTAGAATTTAATTGGGTGATTGTTATGGCTCCCAACCGTGTGGTTGATTACGTAGTGGTGCATGAGCTTTGTCATCTAATCCATCATGATCACTCTCCCCAGTTCTGGAAAGAAGTTGAACGAGTCATGCCCGATTACCAAGAGCACAAAGACTGGCTTAGAGAGTTCGGGCACGGGTTGAGTGTGTAGTGGCTTAGTTTTGAACTGGTAGTTTAATTTCTGAGTGATTTATCTATCAATCAGATGGAATATTAGTTTATGTTCATGAAGTTGGGTTTATCAAAGCTTTCTTGATGATTGCAACCTTTCAGCATTTTGTAAATATCATTCAAAAAGTCACTAAGAGCTTGTCGATCACTGTACTGACGGCTTAGCTCTTTAGCTTCGGTAGGAAGGCGCTCGTATGCTTGTTCAAGCTCTGCAAATATATGAGGTATTTCACCATCATAGAGTTTGAGTTTAGAGACGCATTTTCCGTGAACTGAGTTGAAGTTAGCCTTGCAAGAAATCGCAACAAGGCAAAGTTCTATGTGTTTCTTCAACTTAGCAGTCTGCTCTTTAGCCATTCTTTCAATGATAATGCAACATGAGCGTGCCATGAATTGACAGGATGTGTTGCCACTAAGCCGATATTCCCTTTTATAGTGCAAGTAAATTTTTGTTATCTCGCTTGTTAGCTCTAGTACTTCTTCATTGAGTAATGTTCTCATTTTGGTCTTTCCTGTTTTTAAGCTTTGTGGCACGCGCGGAGTTTCTACGCTTGGTTTAAAAATTTTTGAAGAACTCATCGATGTCTTCAAATCTAATTGATGGCTCTCTTTGACTTACTGGATTCACTGAAGCTAAGAACATAAAGCAATAAGTATCAGACCTGTCTGGTGATTTGATATTGTATTTATCCCTCATCTCTTTTTTAGATACCGCTACCCATTGACCTGATTCATTCAGATGAACAGGCAGCCGACTAATTTGTTCTTTAGTTTTCTCAGTTGAGTCAATACGCATACGACTTGTTTTAATGGCATTACGCATCATGATGTGGCTAAAGGCTCTTTTATTAATAAAGCGGCTTTTTTGTGATGAAGAGAAAACTGGTTGTCCCCACCGTATCTCTTGAATGTTTAACCCAATTTGACGGGCTGTCTTTACTGTTGAGAAGCCCACACCATCACCATCTATTAGGATTGATATATTTTCATTTAGATACGGTTCAACCGCTTTTTGTATTTCATACGCAAAATCAATCGGGTCAATGTCTGAACGCATTTCTAATATTTGGTGACTTAATACTTTTCGTTCTTCTGGTGAGTCTAGGGTTACTTTACATATATTAATTATGGACTTATCTCTGCCATTGCCGACATCACAAGCGGCAACCCAGCCCCATTCGCCATGTTCTAGGTTCAACGTTAATCGAGCAGAATGCTCACAATCACTACGACTGAGTAAAAAACCGTCCGCATTATTGGGAAACTGACCTAATACTTTTATTTGATACTCAGGAGAGTCTTCACCGCCATAAGATATGAGTTTTTCGCCAATGAATTCAGGTGTCACGAGCGGTGAATCTTCTGAACTCAGAGTGAGTGCCGTCCATATGCCGTGGGGATTGGTTTGGTTTCTTGCCAAACGATGATGGGTGTCGTAAAAGAACCCAGAGCTGCGTGTTGGTTGGCTTAGAAGGCACATATTGTTATGTTTCTCTGTTAAAGCAGAGCTAAGAATTTGCAATGCTTTGTCTGATAATCCACTAGCTTCATCGACAACAACAAGGTAGGTATGACAGTGCTCTCCTGCTAATGCTTCTTCGTTTCCCTGTCTTGCTGATTTAGCTATACAACTCCAAACACCTTTATAGCCAACCGCATAGAATTCACGCTCGTTCAATTCGAAGTACTGTTTTATCCAAGGCAGTGTGTAGCAAATTTCGCTGAAGTTGATTTTTATGTATTTCCAAATTACATTTCGAACTTGCGCCGAATTATTTGCTACGACAACGACTCTGCTTTCAGGGTTCAAAATAAGGAATGCGAGTATCATGATACTAGTCATGTCCGATTTTCCCGTCCCATGACCGCTCGATACTGATACGCGTGCGCCTTTAACTTGAATCGCCTCAATAATTAGACGCTGTTGCCACGTGGGCTTTTTATTTGCTATTACAGCTGCAAATTCAATCCAATCATGCTGAAATTTTTTTAAGAGCTCGATATATCTGGGTTCGTGATAAATAGTCTTGATCTTTTTAGCCATCATTATTTCCTTCTGATGGTTCGAAGATCTCTCTATTTATCTGTTGCTTAATGTCGTGAACCTCCTTTTGACGTATTTGTTTATTTTTAGCTTCTTTTTTTGTTGCTTCCCAATACTCACACAATTGTTGTTGCAGGTCGGTGCGACTAAATAGTTCATCTTCAACTTCTGAATCACAACTACGTAATTCAACATCAATCATCTTCTGGACATATGCTGGAGGCTCACCGAGTTGCTGAGTTTCAAACTGATAAGCCACTTCTGATGGAAGGCATACACCGTCTTTAAGTTTTTTCAACCAACGCTTGCGAGCAGCTAGTTCTTTATGGTTTAAAGAGTTGTGCTGAGCCGCACTGTTCTTCAACAGTTTTTGGATCTGAGGAACTAGTTTTGATGACCTGTCTGCACATGAGAGCAGTACAGAGAGGGCTGTAGCTTCCTCTCCTTGGAGTAACAGCGTTTGTGTTAACTGACTCCCTAGAGTGTGAATGTTCGTTAACTGGCCTTTTAAAATGCCAACTTCAAAGCCTAAATCATTATCTAGAATAGCCTCTAAAATACTGTCACTAATGTCATGTGAGTAACCGCCGTGAATTAATGCTGCTTTGTTATTTTTCTTAAATGTTGCTCGTGATGTTATAGGGTCTAAGGTGTAATCGATGTCTTTTCGTGCTTTTTGTCTCTTCATATTAATCTCTTAACGACACCTCGGATTATAAGGTAACCTGCTAGTACTAAATGCTTTGGTATGACTGCCAAAATTCGCTTTGGAATTCACCTTAGCTAGGTAACTTAGTCTTAACCTTGCAGCCCTTAACTCGTGTTGTTTACCTTCTCTATAGATACGGTAAATTCTGTTTCTTACATTAAAGCTAAAATTTAATGGATTTATCTGCTCCCAGACTTCTTTGCAAAGCTGGTCGATGCCACGACTGCTTTGGCAAAGATGACCGCTTAGCATTATCGCAAGGTGATAGTGTTGAGATTGAGCGTACAATTGCTCTCTTACCCAAACGTAACCAAATTTGCATGAGTAAATCTTTGACAGTTGTAGTTGGAACTTTTTAATAAATAAAGCCATCTGCTTGTTGTCATCGGTAAACTCCTTTTGATGGATCTGGAGAAAGACAACACTGACTTTTGAGTAATAGCTGATCATGGTATCCAGTTGGCTAAAGCTTCGAAGTAATATCTTTTTAATCACTCCACCTCTTGGATGAAAGATCAGTTGTTCTTCACCGTAATAGTTCAGATAAGCAAGATGCTTTTTTGATTCATGGAGTGCAATCTGATACATACAATATATATAACCTGCAAAGCCATCCTGACTGATGCTGTACTTATTACTTGGTAGTCAATGAGTTAGTTGGGCTAGTGGAAATGAACAAAGATGAGCTTTTACTTCAATCTCGGTCATTTCCGGTCAGCCTACCCCTGCTTAATCATGATTGATTTTCGGCTATCCAAGCTTCAATAGAGCTTTGTAACCATCCTCTAATCCGTCCTGTTGGTGATAACAGCGGTGTTGGTAGTTGATTATTTTTATTCATGCGATAGATGGTTGATTCACTCACATCCAGTTTTTTCGCTAAGCTTTGTTTATTGATGATTTTTATGCCACCAGCCTTTGTTATAGCTCGGGCGTAATCAAAGCCATTTGTTTTCATAGGTAATTACTCAAGTGAAATCGATAACTGATTTATGCTGTTTAAGCTACTTCTCTAGATTGAATCCAATCATTTATTTCTGAAAGCAACCACCCAACAGAGTTGCCATTAGGAGTGAGTTTTCTACGTTTAGGGAAATGACCAAGCTTTTCTAGTTCCCAGGTACGAACACGTGAAATTCCTGTAAGTTCTTTGCGCTCAGCTTCGCGAACAATGCGGTCAAGTTGGGTAGTAGTGGATGCGGATTGTTGGATCATAAGTGCCTCGTGTTTGCTGTGTATGAGGCTATCTTGTTGTGTTCGAGGTGATTTGAGAATCCCCCCTGCATAGCACAGGGAGGAAAGTGGAGTTAAGGGGTTGAAGTGTTTGATTATTTTGCGAGAAGTTTATTGATAACATCGCTTGAGAATTTCTTTAGGAGTTGTTTTTCTAATGTAGCCAAGCTAACTTTAGGTGGGTTATTTTCGGGGTATTTGCTATCTAATTCTGATAGCCAGTTATAAATAGTTTTATGCTTTGGCGGTGAGGACTTATATGGACCTAAACTCTCGAGTATCGACTGGTCAATGTTTGAGTAAATATTGATAAAGTGGTGATTTATGGCTTCAGATAGAGTTACTTTAGAAATGTATTTAGGTAATGAAAAAATGATAGACTCCTTAGCGATAGCTAAGATAACTTTCTTCATTTGAGCTGACTTTTGAGATTTCCCTTTTCCTCCTTTTTTGGGGGTTTCAATACGTGCTTCATATCCGGAGTTTGCATGGCGTTCGGTATTTACTTTCATATCGTGAGCTCCAGCTTGATAGCCCGCTATAAAATTCATGGCTGCAATTTCATAGAAAAAACTCAAATCAACAGGCTGTTCCGTTTGAACATCTTCTACAAACTTATTCAGTTTTAGGTTTAGGTCTTCAAGTTGGGCTTTAAGTGCTCCAAGCTGTGTTTTTGTTCCATTAGAAAGTGTTAATGGCTGACCATGCTTCTCAACTTTACCAACTCTCCCTTCTATCAACCTTAATAGTTCTTGTCCGGAATACTTACTAGTAAGTGCTTTCAATAGAAGGTTGTCGTTGTCTTCTGGCATGCGCATATTAAGGTTCTGTATTTTTTCTGGCAAAAGCTCTGGCAAAAGTGTGAGTTTTAATTCAATGACTTGTGCTTTGGCTTCTTTATCTTTCATGCTGTTATCTTATGAAGTTGTGTGATGTTAGATGAGATTGCTAGCCCCCAATGCCCTTTCGAGGCTTCTTGAACATGTTCACTCCACCAATTCATTAAAGAACGTCTACGTTCTAGGTAATCAGAGCGGTTATACGCTCTGCGTACTTCGTTCTTATCGATGTGAGATAACGCAGCTTCAATCACATCAGGATCAAATCCTTGTTCATTGAGTGCGGTACTAGCAATTGCTCTTAGTCCGTGAGATACGAGTCGACCATTGAATCCCATTCGTTTTAAAGCCGCATTTGCGGTTTGTTCATTTACGTGGTGGTTAGGTTTTCTGTCAGAAGGAAAAACATACACGCCATGACCACTTATTGGACGCATAATATCCAGCAATGATAGTGTTTGAGGTGTTAGTGGGATTGAGTGTTCAATTCGATTTTTCATTCGATTTGCAGGAATTACCCAGAGTGAACGATTGAGGTCAATTTCTTTCCAAGTAGCACCAGCGGCTTCATTTGGCCTTGTCATTGTATGAAGTTGCCACTCAATAAGAGTTCTTGTTGTTAACTTAATGCTAGCGGTAGAGAGAGTTTTCATTAACTCAGGAAGCTCTTCTGGCTTGAGCGTTGGCATGTGCTTTTTCTTAGGTGGTTTGAAAGCGGAATGAATTTTGGCAAGAGGGTTACTTTCTATTACTCCAGTGTTTACAGCATAGGTCATAACTTCATTAAGCCGTTGGCAGAGTCTCTTGACTGTTTCTAAACTACCTTTAGCTGCTATTGGTTTGAGGACATCAATAGCTGTCGTTGCTTTTATCACGCTGATTGGGTGATTACCAAGAGAAGGGAATATATGTAGCTCAAGTGAACGCCAAATATCGCTTGCGTGATCTTCACTAATGCTAGACTTTTTAACAGGAAACCAGTTTTGAGCAACAAGCTTAAGAGTTGTATTTTCTTCGGCCTCGCGTTTCTTTACGACATCATCTCTGTATTCTTTTGGGTCTACGTCTTGAGCTAGAAGAGCTCTAGCTTCATCTCGCTTACGTCTAGCGTCAGCTAAAGATATATCAGGGTAGTTACCAAGAGTAAGATTTGTACGTTTCCCTGAAAATGGTCGCTGGTATTTATATAGCCATACTTTTGCGCCAGAAAGGCGGACACTGAGAAGTAGGCCATCACCATCGGAAAGGGTGTACTCCTTTTCTTTTGGCTTAGCCTGCTTTACTTGAGTACTGGAAAGCGGTTTTACTATACGAGGCATATAATGTTCCATGTTTGGATTACAACGTTTGTACCAAGCTTTTGTACCAATTTAACGTTTGGTACAACGCTTAGTACTAAAACTTCCGAATCTGTCAAAACAGCATCGAACATTATAGACACAAAAAAGCCCCCGAAGCTATATGCTGCGGGGGCTTTAAGAACGCTCTAGAACGTCTTCGTATACGAATTTGGTGGAGCTGGCGGGAGTTGAACCCGCGTCCAGAAACTATTCATCATTGGTACTACATGCTTAGTCGATCTTTAATTTCACCAGTAACCTGCGAACCGACACGCTAGTTAAAGGCTAACCTGAATTGTAATTCGCGCTTTTCCTCTCAGGTGGGAGAAGCCACGCTAGCTAGTTTGGGTTTGATCTCTTATTGGTCCCCGTCTTACGAGCGGAAGCTAGGGTAAGAGAGCTCTGAGCAGGTTATTAAGCTGCTAGTGCGTAGTTTTCGTCGTTTGCGACTATTTTTTTGCGGCTTTTTACGTGGCCAACCGCCCCACGGCATGCACCTCAGACTTCAAAATTCCTGTCGAATCCTAAATCAGCCCCAAGTGTTATTTGCATAGTACCAGAAAAGCATAACCTGTCTAGCACTGTGCGTTTAAGTGCTCATTATTAACGCAAATTACTCTTCATAATTCGTGCTTTATCGCGAGCCCAGTCTTTTTCTTTCATATCAGTACGTTTATCGTGCAGCTTTTTACCTTTCGCTACGCCAATTTTTATCTTGGCCCATGAACGTGACCAATATAGGGCTGTTGCCACTAACGTCATGCCTTCACGGTTGATACGACCAATAAGGTTATCGAGTTCTTTACGTTTTAAGAGAAGTTTACGAACACGTGTAGGGTTTGCAACTGTGTGAGTACACGCTTGAGTCAGCGGAGTAATCGTCATACCACTAATGAATGCTTCACCATCACGAATGAATACATAACTTTCAGCAATATTAGTTTTGCCTTCACGTAGAGATTTTACTTCCCAGCCTTGTAGCTCAAGCCCCGATTCGATCTCATCGTCGATGAAATATTCGTGGCGAGCTTTCTTATTAAGCGCAATGGTATTGCTACCAGCTTTGGATTTTGATTTATTCTTTGCCATAATGGCCTCATTATACGGATTGCACCTCTAATGGGGAATCCTTTTGTTTGCGCTCTAGCTCAATAGAATTAGAATTGTTGACAGCTTTAATGTAACGCTGTCTTTCACAGGAGTCTATATGCCAAAGGTTACTCGTTCAGCATTGGTATCATTTAGTGCTGATCAAATGTTTAATTTGGTCAATGATGTTGCTCGTTATCCCGAATTTTTACCAGGTTGCTCTGGTTCAAGGGTTATCGAGTCATCGGATAACGCGATGATAGCATCGGTTGATGTGTCAAAAGCAGGCATAAGTAAAACATTTACAACCTCTAATAACCTGACTCAAGGCAGCCAAATTATGATGGAGCTGGTGGATGGTCCTTTTAAAAAGCTACAAGGTGGCTGGCACTTCACGCCGTTAGACGAGCAGGCTTGTAAGGTTGAATTAAAGTTAGAGTTTGAGTTTTCTAGCCGTATGATTGAAATGGCTTTTGGGAAAATCTTCAATGAGCTTACAGGTAATATGGTGAATGCTTTCACTCAACGAGCTAAACAGGTTTATTAATCGATGAGCATTGAATCCGATATGATCCATGTTGAGGTAGTGTATGCCTTACCTGATGAACAACGCGTCTTTACTTTGGTTGTAAACAAAAGCACTCAAGTAGAGGGCATTATTGTTCAATCAGGGATCCTAGAGCTTTACCCCGAAATTGACTTAACGAAAAATAAAGTTGGAGTGTTTAGCCGCAATGTGAAGCTGGATGCAACAGTTAGAGACAAAGACCGAATCGAAATTTATAGGCCACTTTTAGCTGACCCTAAAGAAATTCGCCGTAAGAGAGCTGAACAAGCAAAAGCGGAAGCGAAGAAAAAAGCCTAACTTAGATGCTTGGCTTTTCAATATAGAAGCTCGGTTTGCCTATTATTGGTTTGTTACATAAAGGAAAGGCTCGCAATTGCGAGCCTTTCTGGTATTTGGGAGGTGCTGTTCGCTTTAACGCAAGCTTTCAAAAAACTCGTCGCTTGAATCGAAGTCACCATTAACTGTAACCAACGTGCCTAATGCGTCGAAGTTAACGACCAGGTTTTTCTGGATGGAGTCGTCATGGCCTTTGGTGTGATGGTAAATAT
>NZ_JAKJSW010000143.1:0-11260 GCF_050337375.1 Vibrio makurazakiensis
TGCGTTAGCATCATCAAAACAAACTATGTTAGGTGACGTTATTTTAGAAACATGCGCTCGCCCATCATTAACCGTTGATAAAAGCGCTCAAGAAGCAGCCATCACTAAATTACATCTAAATACTGAACGCCCTATTATTGGCCTTTGCCCAGGCGTCCAAATAAACGTGTATTCCAATTCATGGTTGAGCGTTATGTTGCGTTAGCATCATCAAAACAAACTATGTTAGGTGACGTTATTTTAGAAACATGCGCTCGCCCATCATTAACCGTTGATAAAAGCGCTCAAGAAGCAGCCATCACTAAATTACATCTAAATACTGAACGCCCTATTATTGGCCTTTGCCCAGGTGCCGAATTTGGCCCCGCCAAACGTTGGCCAGATCAACACTATGCAAAAGTAGCAAAAAGCTTAATCGAGAATGGGCAACAAATTTGGCTCTTTGGCTCAGGGAAAGACTACGAAGTCACAGAAAAAATCAAACAGCAGTTACCTGAAGAGCTTCAAAAACACTGTTACAACCTTGCAGGAAAAACCAATTTAATAGAAGCGGTCGATCTACTAGCAGCCTGCCACACAGTGTTAAGTAACGATTCTGGCTTAATGCATATTTCTGCTGCGGTAGGCTGTAACATTGTCGCAATTTACGGTTCAAGCTCTCCCAAGTACACACCACCACTGACAAACAAACTTGAAATCGTCCATACAGATATCGACTGCCGACCTTGCTTTAAACGAGAGTGCCCTCTAGGACACCTAGATTGCCTCAATAAATTATCGCCAAACACTGTATTAGCCGCCACTAACAAATTTATTGGATAAAAGAACAATGAAACATTTATGGTTTGAACGTGGTGCTTATGCATCAAAGAAAGCACGCAATTACATTGAAAACGAATTCTCACCTGAAAAAGTAAAAAAAATTGCCGTGATACGCCATGCAGCTCTAGGTGACCAAGTTATTGTACGACCTTTTCTGATTGAAGCGCGTAAGTTTTTTCCTAATGCTGAAATCACTTTAGTTGGCGTATCCAATTATCAATATGGAATGCCGTCAGATTTAGCAGACCGCATATTGATCATGCCGGGTAAAGACAAAAAAAATGAAACGACTTTAAAAGATAAAATTGCAAACATTAAACAGCTTGGTGAACAAGACTTCATTTTTGACTTAGCAAGTACTAACCGCTCCCACTGGATGGTGGCCTTCAGCAAAGCAAAAATTAAAATGGGTTTCCCATATAAGCCATATCTATGTGGGACGCTATTTAACATGGCAGTATTCCGCTCTGACTTTCAACCAGAAGTTGAGTGCATGCTTGATATGCTCAAGTTACTTGGTCATAACCCTACTCACCCCTTAGAGTTTGCTTACCCTGACCATCGTGAGTTATGTGATAACGAAAAGCCTTACGTTCTTTACTTCAACGGCGCCTCGCAGCTAAGAAAGATCCTAACAAAAGAACAAATGTATTCAGTTATGGAAAAAGTAATAGCAGATAATCCGAACGTAAAGCACATTTACCTCGAGGGTAAGAATGACTTTGAAAAAGGCGAATACCTAGAAGAGCTAACAAGCAATGATAACTTTGAAATTCAACCTTGCTTGCCACTTGATGAGCTTGTTGAATTTATAGCTAAATCAAAGCTAGTGGTTGCCCCTGATACTGGGATTCGAAATATTGCGGTATCTACACATACACCGACAGTCGGTATCTTTTACGCAACGGTTCCATTTAGATACACTCCGTTGTATGAAAAACACGACATTGTAATGAATGCAAACGGCGACATTCCTACGACAGAACAAATAACTGATGCAGTGAAAAAAGCTCTAATTTAGAGATCAACACATGCAAAGTAGAAGCAAGAGAGATAAAATGAACAACTTTCCTATCGTGGTTTGTAACCGCCTTATCCGACTCACTGGTAACATTTTCAAAATGTTGTCTTACCCATTCCATTTCGTATTGCCAAAATATCGTTTTACGATCCCAGCACACTCTCCAGCAAAAGTGCGACTTTCTGGGGATAGAAAAATCCCGAGAACAATTTGGCAAACCAACTTTACTGACCAATGTTCACTGCCTGTATATCTCAATTACTTATTCAACCGATTAATGTCTCTAAACTGTGACTATAATTATGTGAGTACGGAAGCTAGAGGTGAATACCTAAAAGAAAACGCATCGCCTGAGGTATATGATGCATACTCGCGCCTGACCAACGGTGCAGCTCAAGCCGATCTCTGGCGCCTAGTCGTTTTGAATCAGCAAGGTGGTGTCTATATGGACATTGATGCGACTTTGGTCTGGCCCCTAGATAAACTTTTAGGCAACACAGATGATGGATCTCTATACATCAAGATAGGCAAAAATACTCGATTCACTAACTATTTCATAGCTTCAGCTCCAGACAATAAAGATCTGCAAAAAGCTATCAGCCAGGCTGTCTATAATGTTAATCACTATGAGCCATCCATGGGTGTTTACCACTGTACGGGCCCAACCGTTCTTGATGAGTTATTAAGTAACAGAGACGATGTGAACTCTAGAGATCGTAAGTATGTCTGTATTCAAGGCACATTTACCAATGAGTACTTCCAGTACATAGATAAGCCACGCGGTAAGTGGACTCACATTAAACCTGAAGACCTAGTAAAGAAAAAGGACTAGTAACTTGATTAGGTTCGTCTACACTTTACTGCTGATATTCATTGCCCCTTTTTTGTTATTTGGATTGTATAAGAAAAAAGAGGGTAAACCATCTATTGGGCATCGCTGGAGAGAACACTTTGGTATTACCCCAAAGTTGGCTTCTAACCAAAAACCGATCTGGATACACGCTGTCTCTGTAGGCGAATCGATTGCTGTCACTCCTTTAATCAAAGCGATTAAGCAACAGAACCCGAATCAAGTCGTGGTAGTCACAACCACCACTCCAACTGGTGCGGAGCAAATAGAAAAACTCGGGGACTTAGTCGAGCATCGATACATGCCTATAGATTTCTCATTCGCTATCAAAGGTTTTCTTAAAGTAGTACGGCCGAGTCAATTGCTAATAATGGAAACAGAACTTTGGCCCAATACACTGCGCACTGTTGCGAATGCAGATATCCCAATCACTGTACTTAACGCTCGTTTGTCTGAACGCTCCTACAAACACTATGCAAAAGTACAGCGTCTTTTTGACTTGCTCGCCAATAATTTGTCTCACATTCTTTGCCAGCACCAAGACGATGCAGATCGTTTTTTACGCCTCGGAGTAGCTGAAGATAAAATATCTATTACAGGTTCTTTAAAGTTCGATATAGATGTTAGTAATTCCAATATTCAAGAAGGACAAAATTTACGCCGAACGTTAGGTATAGATCGCCCCGTCTGGATTGCAGCTAGCACCCATCAAGGGGAGGATGAACAAATCATCTCAGCTCATCAGCAAATTCTTGAAAAAGTACCAAGTGCTTTGCTGATACTGGTTCCCCGCCATCCGGAGCGTTTTATCTCAGTTACAAAGCTATGCCAAGGTAATGGTTTATCTACTATTTCGAGAACCAGTCAAGAGGTGGTAACTGGTGATACGGAAGTATACCTCGGTGATACTATGGGTGAAATGATGGCACTTATTGCAGCGAGTGATATTTGTTTTATGGGCGGCAGTTTAATTGGCGATAAAGTTGGTGGACACAATTTATTGGAACCCGCTGCTCTAGGCAAACCAACCCTAACAGGGCCTAGCTACTATAATTTCCTAGATATAACTCAACAATTGACGCGTGTAAAAGCGACGACTGTTGTATCTGATAGTACCCAACTAGCTGAGCAATTAACGCACTTATTCTCCAACTCTCAGCTCAGGTTGCGCATGGGCAATTCAGCATTGCAAGTTGTTAAGCAGAATCAAGGTGCCCTCAAAAAGACCCTACACGCTATTTTACCCAATTCATAATAGGAGATCGCAACCATGAAAAGATTGATCGTTGATTTAGATGGCACTCTTACCCAAGCCAATACATCAGATTACAAAAATGTACTACCTAAGTTAGATGTCATTGAAAAGCTAAGAGAATATAAAAAAGACGGTTTTGAAATCACGATTGCGACCGCTCGCAACATGCGAACTTACGAAGGTAATGTGGGTAAAATCAATATTCACACATTACCGATTATCACAGAATGGCTGGATAAGCATAACGTCCCGTACGATGAGATTTTAGTTGGTAAACCGTGGTGTGGGCATGACGGGTTCTATATTGATGACCGTTCTATACGACCATCAGAGTTTGCCAACCTTTCATACGAAGAGATCAATGAGCTATTCGCAAAGGAAAAACCATGTTCTTGATTATGTCGGCCGCTTATATTGGCCAAGAGCTCGAATCAGAGTTTGGGAAAATTCCGCCGAGTTTCCTTCCACTAGGTAACCGACGCCTTTTTCAACATCAAATTCTGCTGGCACCCGAACGCTCAGACGTCTATTTATCGATCCCAGAGTCTTTCTTAGTATCAGATATTGATGCCCAGTGGCTAGAGTCCAATAATGTCACGCTAATCAAGACCCCTGACGGCCTAAACTTAGGTGCATCTTTAGTTGCGGCATTAAATCTTTCTGGTCATTCTTTAGATACCCCTCTGCACATCCTCTATGGAGATACCCTATTTAAGCAACTGCCGACAGGTGATGATGTAGTCAGTATCTCTGAAGTTAAAGATAGCTATAACTGGGCCGTTCTTACCGATGACGACGTTCATTGGTTAAAAGATAGAGACAATCAAAACAATACTGAGTCACATCGTATTGTCGACGGCTACTTTAAGTTTAGTCACCCTAGAGACATTATTAAGTGTGTCACACAAAGTGAATGGAACTTCTTAGAGGGTCTTAATAAGTATCATCAGATTATTGGGCTCACTCCCATCCAATCAGACGGTTGGCTTGACTTCGGGCATGTAAACACCTATTACCGCTCTAAGGCTGATTTTACGACTCAAAGAGCATTCAATGAACTTACCATCAATTCAAAATGGATTGAGAAGTCGAGCATTAAAAGTACGAAGATCGCAGCTGAAGCCAATTGGTTTTCCGAACTTCCTTTTTCCCTTAAAGGAAATACACCACAGTTCCTAGGTGCTACTAAGTCTAATGATGGAAAGGTCTCCTATCGGTTAGAGTACTTACATTTAACTGCTCTTAACGAATTATTTGTTTTCTCTAAATTACCTAGCAATATTTGGCAGCAAATTTTAACTTGCTGTATAGAATTCCTTGCGCTTTGCTCTACAGAAAAGTCGCCAAAAGAACAACCTTCAAACCAGCTTGATGAACTATTTAGTAAAAAAACCCAATCACGTTTACACGAATACTGCCAAGGCTTAGGGATCTCACAAGAACAAGAATGGATATTCAATGATCAGCCTGGAGTATCGTTAACCACAATCCTCAAAGATAGTGAGTCTCACCTACCTGCTGGAAACTCTATTGCATCCGTTCTCCATGGCGACTTCTGCTTTAGTAATATTCTTTATGACTTCAGGGCGGGCAAAGTAAAAACTATCGACCCTAGAGGTATGACACCAGATGAAACTTTGACAATTTACGGTGACATTCAATACGATATTGCAAAATTGAGCCATTCTATTCTTGGTCTTTACGATTGGATTATTGCTGGCTACTTCCATGTAGAGATCGATGGGAGTCACATTAAATTAGATATTGCTGAGGAAAATCAGCATAGGCAAGCGCAACAAATGTTTATTGACCTTATTGAAAAACAGTTCGATCTTTCTGCGCAAAGTTTATATGCAATGCAAATTCAACTATTTTTGTCTATGCTGCCGCTTCATGCTGATGACCCTAAACGCCAACAAGCACTGTTTGCGAATGCATTCAGACTACATCAGATATTAAAGAGATTAGAACAATGATCGTTATTCCAATGGCAGGCATGAGTTCACGCTTTTTTAAAGCAGGGTACACTCAACCTAAATATATGCTTGAAGCTCATGGAAAGACTCTTTTTGAGCACTCAGTAAGGAGTTTCCAAGCCTATTTTTCGGATACTCCGTTTCTATTCATCGTGAAAGATGTATTTGATACCCCAAACTTTGTTCACCAACAGGCACAAAAATTGGGAATAAAAGAATTCTACATTTCTGTCTTGAATGAAGACACTCGCGGGCAGGCCGAAACCGTCACCCTTGGGCTCGAACAACTTGCGGAAAAGGGAGTCGAGCATAAAGGTTCAATGACTGTATTCAACATTGATACTTTCCGCCCCAACTTCGAATTACCAGAAGTTAGTCAACAAAGTGACGGCTACCTTGAGGTATTTAAAGGGTCTGGTGATAACTGGTCTTTTGCTAAACCAAAAAACAAGGATTCAACGCAAGTTATTCAGACTGCGGAGAAAAGCCCAATTTCAGATCTCTGCAGCACTGGTTTATATCATTTTAATCGAAAACAAGATTATCTTGATGCTTATTACGAATATTTAGATAAGCCAGAGCAAGAATGGGAGAAAGGAGAGCTTTACATTGCTCCAATCTACAACCTATTGATCAGCAAGGGACTAAACATTCATTATCACCTGATAAAAAGGGATGAAGTGGTTTTCTGTGGTGTGCCTGATGAATACACTGACTTTTTGACGAAGAAATAGTTAAATGAAAATAGAAAACAAAGATATTACCTTTGTAGTTCAAGGCCCTGTTCAGGCAAACTCTGATAGAAAACAATTACTGGGGATAACAGAACAATGCCTCAGCTCTATTCGATATTACTTCCCAGGGTCGGCAATTATTCTTTCAACTTGGAAAGGACAGGAAGTGTCCGACCTTGATTTCGATAAAATCATTGAATTAGACGATCCAGGCCCAAACTTTATACTTCAAGATGGTGAGCGACTAAAACTTAATAACAATCGCCAAATGTATAGCACACATATGGGATTAAAGGCAGTCAGAACAAAGTATGCAGTAAAGTTAAGAACGGACAACAAACTATCTGGCCGCAACTTCATAACACTATTTGAGCAATACGCGAGACTACCAAGAGAAAAGGAGTTTAACTTCTTAAACTCTAGAGTCGTTACCAGTAGCGCTTTCTTTATTTCATCACATGCAGGTAAAGCTACGCACTTTCATAAAAGCGATTTATTTGATTTTGGTGAAACTGAAGATCTTTTAAAGATATGGGGCGAACACTTTATCCCTGATGGCCAAAGCTTTAGCAAACAATCAGGTTACAAATCACGCTACCCAGCGACTGAACAATTCCTATGCCTTAATTGGATATCCCACCTCATAAAGCGACCATGCTATATCAATACAAAGGCAGGGGATAGTGCAGCGTTAGGAGATGAATTCTGGCCAAACTTTATTGCCAATAACTTGATAGTCGACCAACCAGAATCTCTAGGTCTCGACGTCACAGCGCGTTTTTATAAGCGAGGCAATCTAGCTCTTGAATATGATTTACAAGATTGGCTATATCTCAATGGACAAAGAAAGAAGCCGATTGATGCCAAAAGGCTCTACCGCCTGTATAAGGTGCTTATTGGAAAATTAGGGCACACTCTCAAAGGTTAACCGATGAAAACAATCAAAAGATTTCTCACCATTAAAGAGCTACGTCAGCTAAAGAAAAGCCACGTGGTAATTAAAAAGTGGTTCACCAAAGTACGAAAGCTTGAGGGTGAAGTTACGATAGAGCCTCACACTCACTTTAGTTTGTCTCGAAACTACCTATGGAGCATGGGAGCATTTTCGTATACACACTCACAACTCCCTCCAAATTCCATTGTTGGCCGATACTGCTCAATCTCTGGAGGTTTGAAAGTACTTGGAGTCGAGCATCCTCTACATGCCTTCACAACATCACCTTTAACGTATGAAGAAGGCTTTCTTGGTGGCTCCATACAACCCTTTCCAACCAAGGCGTTACCAACACCGAAACCAGTAATAATTGGTAATGACGTTTGGATTGGCCAAAATGTTTCATTAAAAGCTGGAGTTGAAGTAGGTAACGGTGCCGTCATTGCAGCAAATGCAGTTGTAACTAAAAACGTTCCAGATTACGCTGTAGTTGGGGGTGTACCTGCAAAGATCATTAAATATCGTTTTTCACAAGAAACAATAGCTAAGCTTTTAACGTTCAAGTGGTGGAACTACCACTATGCTGACTTTAAAGGCTTAAGCTTGGATATGGATGAGTTTGAACTGTGCCAATACTTCGAGCAGACACTACCAGCATTGGAAGAATACACTCCAAAGAAAGTAGTTCTCAAATAGGGGAGTGGACACTCCCCTACATAACCAAATTAACTATATCCGTCCCACAATTTTCCGGATCTGCAATCGCCACCCTTTTTGTAGGTAGCTATATACCCTACCTATATACCAAGATACTTTAAACTTCCAGTCTACATTTAGGCCTTGTTGGTACTCTCGTTCATACAACCATTTCCAACGACTATAAGTAAAGAAATTATATGGGAAACTGTCTTTCTGGCTCAAACGTAAAGGAACATTCAAGCCTAAAGTAGAACCATCAACTATCACAAAATTATTAATCATATACTTTCGTGACTTGAGCTTATCAGAGCGCTCACCATGCTCATCAAAGATCGACGTGGGTGTATAACGATTAAGAAAACTAGTAAAGAGCATCTGCTCCACATGAATACTATCTCTAGGGTAGTTCACATGTTGCTTTTTCCCACTCAAGTTTGAATCGAATTCATAGTTTGAGTAAAGCTCAGTATCCCAAAAACGGATCAGGTCCTCAGTTTCACCAAAATAAAAAAAGTCAGATAAGAAATAAGGCATATGTAAGCCCCTCTCAACTTCTCGAGCACAGAAATTTGCGCAAACAACTCTACTGTTAAAAATTGAAAATCTTTCGTCACGTAGTTTATACGATGAAAATATTTCTTTTACGGTTGTTTTTTCAAGTATGTTATCAGCTCTAAGCTTAACAGCATATTTGGTTTTTACGCGACGAAGTCCTTCTAGAGATGACACTATTTGACGATTAATGTTGACGTAAACTGGCTCATTCTTTTTGTTATAAACAAATATGCTTGCTCCAGGATCATCATTAAAGAGTACCTCATCAACCTGTAGCCCATTTATGCTTTCACCTTTCCAGGTAGAGAGGATAATTTGGCAACCCGGAAAATTCTTTTTGATAGCGTCAATTGATTCGCTAGTTCTTACTTCTGATACGGGGCCTTGAATAACAAAGGTAATTTCACTATTTTTCACCACGCCCTCCCAACTCATCTTCTAGTATTTCAGCTTGGTAAGTGTTTGTCTCAAGCCACTTGCGAGCAAGAATTCTAGCTCCCTGTGAATTTAAGTGGTTATTGTCATGATAAAAGGGAACCCCATTATCATTACTTTTACACTCTTCACCATCACACATCAGAGAAACTGTCGGAATGAGCAAAACTTCAGGGTACTTACTGGCAATATCTCGAACAACTTGATTTGAGTACTCCTGCCTACTTTCCATATCACCAATAGGCAAATCGCATGAGCTACTAACCTTCCAGGAATAGGCTAAGTTCTTCATTAGGCAATTACTAGGCTTAAATGAATAAGACGGAGCTTGTTCAAAAAGTACAGGGACGATTTCATTTTCCAATAAAAACTCTACCGTATTCTGCAATCCAAGGTTAAACGCACGACGACTATTATTTATAGATTCTGAATAATCTGAACTATCCCCTAAATATACACGACTCCCTCTTTCTCCATTGGCTCTAGTGGTTTCTGTGTACATCGCCCAACGTGCAGCAAGGAAAACCACTGCCGGTTTTGTCTTTTCAATAGCCTCTTTAAAACGATTGTTTCTATTTGTACATGGTGCTTCAGGTTCACCATGTTTGATCAGGTCACTTCCCAGCAAGGGAGGGCAGCCAGCAGAACCAGCAATGAGTGAAGAAAACCCAAACTCATTACCTACTTCATCCACAAAGCTTCTGAAGTGACCCGCATGGGAGTCTCCCCAAATAATAGTATTAATTGGCTTGCTCTCATCACCAATAATATAAGGTTCAAATGGTTCTGATTTATCCTTCAAAGGCTGAAGGTATTTCTCTTCATCATAGGTATAACTGGAGATTTGATATAAACGTAAAGCTTTATCAGTGAAGCGCTCAGGGTAGCCATCGTTGGAGGCAATGTTTTTTGCAGCAATAATAGAAATCGTAACTGGAAGAACGAAATAGAATAAATATACCCAACGTTTTTTTAGGTTTAAGTGGCGTAAGGGGTTTTCTATTAATTGCCAAGACGCTATCGAAAGAACTACCGTTATCAGACCACATATCAAAGCATCTAAGGCTGTGAAAGTATCATTATAGTATCGATAAAACGCGAGCACTGGCCAGTGCCACAAATACAGCGAATAAGATAAGCGCCCAACAAGAACGACTGGTTTCTGACTCAACACTGACGAAACCCAGGTCGCCTTAGACTCACCAGACAAGATAATCATAGCTGAAGCCAATGCTACCCAAAGTGCATTAACACCAGGAAAAACACTATCCTTATCAAGGAAAAAAGCCAAAGCAAACAGACTGCTGAAACCGATAATCCCACTTAGTTGATAAGCTGGCTTTGGTAGTGATACTTCGCCTTTTCTCTTGTAGAAAAAAAGAATTGATAATAATGCACCAATTAAAAGCTCAAACCCTCGGCTCTGAATTAGGTAATACCCAGCACCAGGGCTGGTCACAGATATAAATTCAGAGTAAGCAAGTAGAACCACCACAGTAATTGCCATCACTACTGCGAATAGTTTATTCCCTAAAAAACGAGCAGAAATAAGTAGTACTAACGGCCAAACAAAGTAAAACTGCTCTTCAATAGACAGAGACCATGTATGAAGTAATGGAAGCGTCTCAGAGGTGGGAGCAAAATACCCAGATAGCCTTTCGAAATATATATTGGCTATAAATGAACTCGCATAGCGCCAACTATCAGCAAAGCTTGCAAAATCATTCGGTGTGTACAACAAATACGAGAGAACTAAGCTGGTTAATGATACAACGTAAAAAAGCGGTAATATCCGCTTGATTCGTTTAACGTAAAATTCATTAAATGAAAACTGTTTAGCTAGTATTTGTGGGTAAATAGCAGAGGTGATGATATAACCTGAAATAACAAAAAAGACATCAACACCGATGAACCCTCCAGGTATCCAACTTCCATTCATGTGGAAGATTATCACTAAGATAACCGCGATAGCCCTAAGG
>NZ_JAKJSW010000144.1:0-11122 GCF_050337375.1 Vibrio makurazakiensis
TTCATCTTCCTCAATGGCATTGTTAAATAACTGCATCGCTTTAGGGCAGCTCTTTTCTACTCCTTGTCCATTTAGGTAGGAAATCCCCAAGTTGTACATTGCACTTGCGTCGCCTAAGTTTGCCGCTTGCTCAAACCAATAAGCTGATTTAGAGAAATCCTGAGCGATGCCTTTACCTTCATCGTAAGAAAAAGCGAGTTGATACATAGCGTCAGAATAGCCAGCTTCCGCAGAAGCTAAGTAGTAGTCGTTGCCTTTCTTAAGGTCGACCGGTGTCCCTTCACCATCAAAGTACATTACGGCTAATGAGTAGAGCACATAAGCATCTTTGCTTGGTTCAGCTTTGTGATACCAAGCAAGCGCTTTTTCGTATTGCTCATCGTAGTAATACTTATCTGCCAGGGTGATGATTGCTTTTTCTTCACCAGATTGCGCGAGTTTATTCATGTACTCATAGCCGCGATCTATGTTCTCTTCATACATTGAATCTTCGATTAAAAGATTAGCAGCTTGCATCAGCAATTTGTTATCACTAGATTTTTCTGCTGCCTTTAACAGTGCGAGCTCTTCGCCCTCAAAAGCTTCCATATCTAGATCGTATGCAAAAGTATTAGCTGATAGCAGCAGAGACAGTGACGTTAAAAAAGTACAACTTTGTTTAATCATTTAAGCCATTTCTTATATTAGTAAAGTTTCACATGAATATAACAAAACAACGTTGAAAATAAAGGAGTTTTCTGATTGTTGAAAGCTCCGATTACTATAATGAGACTTAGGGCATTCCACGAATTCTAGAGTAACAAAAACTACTCAATAAGCCCTTTATGGAAGGCGGAAAACTCTCGGCTATCTCTGTCTTCTTATACTCACTATTTTTCATTTATTTTCGTACTGCCGTAGTCTTTATCTAACGCACCATAAAGTACTCCCTATATTCATAATGATTGTGGGACATGGAAGGAATGAACAATGAACCGAATTTTCCCTTTGACACTAATTGCGAGCTTAATCATGAGTTCAAATACGCTAGCTACCGAGAACGCAGACACGATCTTAACCAACGCTAAAATTTACGGTCATGACAATGCCGATTCGATAGCCATTCACGATGGCAATATTGTGTTTGTCGGGAAAGCGACAGAAGCAAAAGCATATCGAAATAAGAACACTGAGCTTATCGACCTTGAGCAAGCGTACGTAATGCCTGGTTTTATTGATAACCATAACCATGTGTTTGAGGCTGCTTCAGAGGCGGGTAGTAATTGTGACCTCGATGTGGATGCGTCACTCGAAGAGCAAATCCAGTATTTAAAAGCATGCAGTAGAGACACTAAATCTGATAGCTGGTTGATGGGTTATGGTTTTTCGGTGGATGCCATCATGAATGAGGATAATCGCGAGACGCCGCTTGAAATCATCGACAGTATTTTCCCGAAAAGACCTGTGGTATTCATGGAGCAAACCTCGCACTCTATGTGGGTCAACTCTGCGGCGCTTAAGTTGGCCGGTATCACCAAAGACTCACCCGAACCGCAAGGCGGAAAGATTCTTAAAGATGAAAATACAGGGGAGTTGAACGGTATTTTGTTTGATAACGCCGGCGATCTTATTATGGAGATGGCATGGAACAGCTTAGAAAACAAATTCGATAAAAGTTACGAGGGTTTACTCGCTGGTCTTGAAGAGTCAGCTGCACATGGCATAACAACCATTGGTGATGGCCGTCTGTATTGGAAGCGTGGTTGGTATGACGTGTGGCAGCAAGCGGAGAAAGATGGCAATTTAACTGCCCGCGTTTCACTTAGACCATGGATCTACCCAACGGATGAAATGGAAGCTCAGTTAGCTTTTTTAAAGGAAGTACAATCGAGCGATCAGTCGCGTTTGCTGTTACTCGACCAAGTTAAAATGTACAGCGATGGCATTATTATTAATGGTACTGCGAAAACGTTAGCGCCTTATTTGGATACGTATATTCCGGATGAGCCTTTTGGTATTAATTACATTCCGCCAAATAAAATGAAATCTTGGTTGGATGCGTTGAACAAGATTGGCTATAGCGCTCATATTCATGCAATTGGTGATGGGGCTGTTCATGAATCATTAAATGCTATTGAGCATGTTCGAAACCAAGGTTCGGAGAAGCCTTACACGTTAACGCACGTAGAACTCGTGGACGTAGAAGATGTCCCTCGTTTTGCAGAGTTGGACGCGACRGCCGACTTCCAAGTAGGATCTGAGTATGTCGTACATCATGATCATGAATGGGCAGAACCTTTTCTAGGCGCTCAGCGGACTCATGCATTGATGAACCCAAGAGCTATTGTCGATACAGGTGCTAATGTTACGTTAAGCAGTGATTGGAATGTACATGACATTAATCCATTAGTGGGTATCGCGAATAGCATAAGAATGGGTGACACAGGCCTGCCAGATGTGCAATCTGCGATTGATTCTTACACGATCAATGCTGCAGAGAGTTTAGGTATCAGCGATGTTACAGGCTCGATAACCGTTGGGAAATCAGCCGACTTTGCTATTCTTGACAATGATATTACCCGTTTGTCTGCCGATGATATCGCAGACTCTGAAGTCTTAATGACAATGCTACAAGGTGATATTGTCTTCGACGTAGAAGAGTAAAACAGTGAGGTGTAGGGCAGTTTGCTCYGCATCGTTCTCTTTATGGGGGTGAGTGTGCAACAAAAGCGTTTTTATATTGAGGTGGTAGTAAGGCAACTAATTTTGTTGGTATTCATTGTGCCTATATTGTTTAGTTTCACTTTCGATAGTATGCGCCAGATGGAAGAAGGTAATCAGTCTGCAATACTAGCAGTGATAGGGCTTTTGATGGCGGCAGGTATTATCGGTATATTTGAGGCGACTTATCAGAAAACACGTCTTGCTTCTCGGTTACAGCGTACGCTCGCTCACTTAACTAAACTGCTTCTGTTTACTGGCATCTCTGAACTTATTATCTTGGCTGTCGCGGCTATTGGTGTTACGTCCACAATATGGGACGACCCGTTACTTTGGGCAATTCTTCCAATTTATGCTTCTTTGTATGTTTACGATTGGTGGGATGCACTTATTGCTGCTGACTCTTCTTGTACATCCTCTTCAAGCTCTAGCCCTTCATCTGAACCCAAATGTAACGTTAAGGCTGAGCTTGAGCCGACAGAGTTATCAGATATACAAACGCAATCTGAAACACAAACTCAGAATGAAGTTGGGGCTAAGCCTAAACCTTTGTCTGTATCTAATCCAGAACCAGAACCAATAGCTATATCTCACCCCAAGCCCAAGCTATAAACTACAGTTTATCTGAGAGTTGGTGCTTGGTTTTAAAGGTCTCTATTATTTGGTTACCATGTTGAGACTGCGTTAATCCATTGCGCCAACACAGTTCGATTCTTCGGTCGATATCCGCAAGTTCAAAATCACAGTCTAGGGCAATCAATTGGCCATTTTTAATGTCAGTATTAACATATTCTATGGGCAAAAATGCGAAGCCTTTATTCTGCTTTAGCATTGCAGTAACTAACTGAATATCTGAGAAAAAACCATAGCAAGGGCTATATCCATCGCTGTTTTCGTCTCGATGTGGCGGGTTGCTTTTACTATTCGCGTCTCCCCAAATTAACTCACGATATTGGCTTAAGTCACTGTTGGTCACAACGGGTAATTTAGTCAGGGGATGTTCAGGGCTACAAGCTAGCACTTCTTTGTAATGGCCTAAGCGACAGTAGTCAAACTGCTGGTGGTGAAGGACATCGGATTCATGAACAATAATGATATCCACATTGCCCTCGCTCAAATCCTGGATCAGCTGAAATCTATCTTCGCGATAGACTTCTACACATAAGTGGGGAAAATCCAGAGTTAAAGTGAGAGGCTGGCTGAAGGCGAGGTCGGGAATATAGTTTTCAACTCCTATAGCCAATACGGTAGGTTCATCTTGTGCAATTGTCTCGGCACTTTGAACCAGTTTATCAAGTTGGCTCAAAGTATGTGAGAGATAGGGCAGTAAACGCTCACCCTCTTTACTTAATGATGTTTTATTGCCAGTACGGTCAAAAAAGTTAACGCCGAGGTCGATTTCCAGATCCGAAATCCATTGACTAACCTGAGGTTGTTTTTTTCCTAGTTTACGGGCAGCAGCAGATATTGAACCTTCTTCAGCTGCCAGTAAAAGTGCTTGTAAGTGTAGTGTATTCATAAGGCTAGATTCAGTCCGATACGCTTAAGTTTTGGTTCAATTTTGAACACAAAAGTTAAAGCCACTATACGTACCTATCTTAAGTTAGTCACGTCAGATGGCTGTATCTAAACTTATACTAGAAGCTCGCCATTAGTGTAAATTCGTGAGTTCCTTTAGCACGCTGACGACTAAGTTATGGTCGTCTTCTTGTGGCAACCCCGAGACGGTGACTACGCCAACTAAGCCACAATTTTTAATGCGGATAGGGAATGCTCCACCATGTGCGCAGTATTGGGTGGCATCGATGTGTTGTTGGTTTTCAAATTCCCTTTGCTTCAATGCATTGTATTGACCAAGGTAGTATGAACTGTGACCGAAGCGCATTACAGATCGACGCTTCCGCTTTGCCCAATCTTGATTGTCAGAACTCGTCCCAGACATAGCATAGCTAAATAGCACGCGTTCAAATGCATAAACCTCAATTGTCACGGAAGCTGAACGTTTTTCAGCCTCTCGTTTCAGCGAAGCACCTAATTCCCATGCAATATCATTATTAAACTGACCAAATTGCAACTCATGTTCTTGCGCTAAAAGTGGTGATAAGACGTCATTACTCATTCTAAATTACTTCTGAACTACTAATGTTTTACGCTGACGACTACTTTCCATCGCTAATTCGATGAGTTTAATATTCCACAACGCTTCTTCCGCTGTCACTGGCGTAGCAGTATTTGCGTTAATCGCTTGTGCAATCCTCTGGAAGTATTGTTGGTAGCAACCTGACTCAGTTTTAATGGTTTCAACTTCGTCCGTACTATAGAAATGACCATATTGCGATGATAATTCATCTGCCCACTTTGGATTAATTGGTAGGGTGCCAGCGATCAAGCGTTCTTCTTGTGGATCTAATCCGTACTTTTCGTAGCTGCCACAGGTCCCTTTTAACGTAAAGCGTTTGTTCGGACCTGCGCTGAACAAGTCACCATGTAAAGTCGCTGAGTGATTTGGGTAATGCAGAATTACGTTGAAGTAATCAACGTTTGTAGAGCCTTCGCGCATCATTTCACATTGAGCGGTAACCGCATCAGGAACGCCAAATAATGCGAGTGCTTGATCAATAAGGTGAGACCCTAAATCAAATAAAATTCCGCCGCCATTGGTTGTTTGTTCACGCCAACGTTGTCGAACTTCTGGTCGGAAACGATCAAAATGAGACTCAAAATGTTTTAACTCCCCGAAGCGTCCTTCTTCAATCATCTTTTTAACCGTCAGGAAATCACCGTCCCAACGTCGATTGTGATACACACTTAGTACCAAGTTCTTTTGTTCGGCCAACGCGATGAGAGCTTCTCCGTCCGCTATGTTGGTCACAAATGGTTTTTCTATGATTACATGCTTACCATTTTCGAGCGCTTGTTTAGCTAGATCAAAATGCACGTCGTTTGGAGCCGTGATGATGACAAGCTCAGCATCGGACTCGACTAATAAGTCTGATGCTGATTCATAGTGCTTAACATTCGGCCAATCATSACTTACAGCGTCACCATTGCGCGTACTCACTGCGACAAATTCAAATTCAGGTGAGGTACTGATGAAGGGGATATGGAAGGTTTTCGCTGAAAATCCATAGCCAATAACGGCTGTTTTGATTGAAGAAAAGGCCATAGTACTCGCTCTCAGTTGTTGGATAAAAGTTAGTGCTTATCATTTGATCTAGCAAGAAGCTCTGTAATTACAAGATTCACTCACTAAACGCTTACAAAGTCGTACGCGATCTCGGTTTGTGTATGGTATTTTGCACTATCACTTACGTGATTGCAATTTATTTATGAGGTTAAGACTTTATAGTGCAGTTTTATAAGCTTTACTTGGTCAGTGGTAAGTTAAGGTACGCGAAGTGAAGTGTTTGAATGCAGATGTTAAGTTATACTACTGGTTCAATTTCGAAGGGGAGGCCGCTATGACTCAAGATGAGCGATTGATAGCGTTAGAAAACCATATAAAAAAGTATGGAAAAATTACGATAGATGAGATTTGTCATACTTATGGGATCTCTTATGACTCAGCTCGAAGAGACGTCGTAAAGTTATCCTCTTACCCTGGAATTTTACGCATTCGTGGAGGGCTGATTCTAGATGAAAAAAAGGTCAGTCTATCGTTTGAGCAGAAGCCTAAGCAGAGCCCTATAAAGCAAAAGCTTGCAGAGTTTGGAGCATCCCTTGTAAAAGAGCATGACATCATTTTTGTCGATGCAGGTACGACAGGTGCTTCGCTAGCTTATTACCTTAACGTTTCGTCTAGCGTTATTACCAACTCTTTAGAGTGTTTAAATGAGATCAGTAGTAAGCCCAACATCAGAAAATGTGTCCTTGGTGGAACATTTGACGATTTTTCGCACGCAATTTTGGGCGATATGACGATAGAGCAAATCAAGAAGTTTCAAGCAAATAAGGCGTTTATCGGTGTGAGCGCTTTATCTGAATCGGGGATTACTACTGATCTAGAAACCGATGCAAACTTAAAGCGAGCGATGGCCCAACAAGCCACACAGGTGATCTGTATTGTGGAAGCATCGGAGTTCAACACTCAATTGATGTACCAATCATGTTCTTGGTCTGATATCGACTTTATCGTCACAAATCATAACCCACCAGAAAATATCGTGAAGCAAATGGAATTGCATGGCGTTGAATTAATCGTCGTAAGTGGGACATCAAAGTAGATACTCACACGAATTAGCTCACTGAAAAACAAAAAAGCCCAGCGATAATGCTGGGCTTTTAATTGTTTGATTGGATCAACTAAGCGAATAGATTACCGATTCTTCATCTGATTTCACGATGTGTACATGGCGAAACTTTAGGGCTATTTTCTTTTATCTAGCTCGATAAGTTTTTCATTCCATGCTGCGTTACCGTCTCGTTTGGTTACGTCATATTCTGCACAGAATTGCGATATGGTCATGTTGTTGTCACCCGTCGCCAATTTCAACGCCAACTGAACTTGCTGAAGTTTACTTTGAAGGCGCAGGATTTGACCTGCATTTGGGCTTTTCTCTTTCGCGAACTTCATGGCGGCATGTTTACGTTCTGCTGCGCCAGCTCTACGGTCGGCTTCTCCTAGTAGAAACTTCAGTTGAGCGATGCTTTTTCCCTTTTTGAAAGCAGGGTCGAGTAGCTCGACACAATCATCAAATGACGGTTCTACAATGTACGGGTCTATTTTGTGAACTTGTTGGCGCATCCACTCTAGCGCGAGTTTTTCATCTGACATCATGAAATCTATACGAGTAAAAGGTCTCTTATGGTATCGCTCTAACATAAACCCCTGCAATAAAAAATTGAGAGGGGTTATGACTTTTCGCTGGGGTGTGCTGAAAATTTAGAAGATTACTGTGTCAGCCGTTATAGAAAGCAATGACTTAGTGCCTATGTGTCGAGACATATACGTCAACGGAATAACAAAAAATAAAAAGCCCAGCAATAGTGCCGGGCTTTTTGTTGTGCGATCCGTATTACTTAGTAATAAAGATTTGTTCTGTTTCTAGCGAAGTCATGGCACGAACTTGGCGCCAAACGTAGTAAAAAATACCTAACATCATCAGAAGGCTAGGGATAGCAATTGCAGGGTAGCTATAAAGCGTGAGCTTACCTAGCTCCTCATTAAACGCAGCCGTACCAGCAGGGCTGGTAACAATCCAAGTTGCAAGGAAGTAGTTCATCGCAGAAGAAAACGCGAACGTGCTTGCAAATAGGTAGTTGGAGGTCATTAGGCAACGCTCAAACTGCCCACTTTTACCGAACTGCTTAAGTCGGTCTTCAATAAGGGGCATGTTGAGTAATGCAGGGGTAAAGATAACCTTTTGGATGAATGGGTAACGAGTGAAAGTAGACCCAAGAACCGCTAGGCCAATTAGGCCAGGGATTAATGCTTCTTTTAATGCTAACCAACGGGTGTCGAGCTCGAAAAAGCCTATGCCGCCGGTTAATAGCACGCTGACAAAGCCTAGCGCTGCAATGAAGTTAAACTTTTTATTGCGAATTAGCTCCATACCACCGTAAGCGATAGGGAACGCTAGCGCGACAATCAGTGCTAAACCTGTTCCGAGATGCTCTTCTCCACTGAACTTCATTAAGATAAATGAAGGGAGAAAAACGTTAAAGATCACTTCAAATAAAGGGTTCGACTTTTTGTTTGCTGTACTACTCATAATTTCTAAATACATTATGTTATGGATTTATTCTCAGGGATTGTTCTTTACCTAGCCCAAGATGTAAAGCCTAAAGGGTTCATCCAGTGTAACGACATGTGACACCTACGACATTTACGATCGCCTAACCCATTAATTTTAGGGCACTAATCTGGATACATGGCGATTAAACAAACCAGAACTTATTTACTTCACTATTAGTAAGGTTAGGGGGGAGCCTAGTGTCCTTCAAATTAAGGGGCAGAACTCTGAACGTTAGAAACGTTGCTATTAATGGAATTAAGTGGCTACGCCCTACGTTTTTTGAACGCATGCCAGCCAGTACTAAGAAGTGTTTTGAATACCACGCCCAGAGAGCTTAAATTTGGGTCAGAATTTTTGCCATCAGCAATACGCCTCATTTGATGTTCGTACCAAACTAGCCCAACCATCCCTATTTTATCTAACGCAGGTTTACCTGTAGTCGGTACGGTTAGCGGCATTCCATGATTCGGGTCTTCAATCAGTTTATTGGGGAAGTCTGGGTCTACGGCCATCGTTCGCGCAATGCCGATAAAGTCAGTCGCCGATGTTTGCAGTGCTTCATTCATTGCTTGCGCCGTTCGAAAGCCGCCTGTGACGACTAAAGGCGTGCTAACTAGTTTCCTAACTTTAACCATGTAATCCATAAAATAGGCTTCACGCTTTAACGTGCTCGATTTTATAAATTCATTTTTATCTTTAGAGCCCATCATTGAAGGGCTTTCATAAGTACCGCCGGATATTTCAATTAAGTCGATACCGTTGTCACTCAGAGCTTGCACTACCTGCATTGACTCTTCTTCCGTAAATCCACCTTTCATGAAGTCGGCGCTATTAAGCTTAATTCCAACAGGGAAATCGGCGCCCACTTCTTTACGAATAGATCGGTAGACTTCAAGTACAAATCTAAGGCGGTTTTCTAATGAGCCACCCCATTTGTCATCACGCTGGTTGTGTCTTGCTGATAAGAATTGACTCACAAGGTAACCATGAGCGCCATGAATTTGAACGCCGGTAAAACCTGCTTCTTTTGCCAATTTTGCACTTAGGGTGAATTTATTGATTATCTCTTGGATCTCAGTGTCAGTCAGTGCTCGTGGAGTGTTAAAGACTTTTTGTAGGCCACGTTCCAACGATATTGCGGAAGGGGCTACTGGTTCAGAACATAAGAATTTAGGGATCTGCTTCCCTGGATGGTTAAGTTGCATCCATATCTGCGAGCCATTTTGTTTTCCAGCATTCGCCCAGTCACGAAACAGGCCTAGGTCACTTTGCTTATCTAAAACAACGTTATTGGGTTCACCAAGTGCATTCCTATCTACCATCACGTTGCCAGTCATGGATAAGCCAATGCCCCCATTAGCCCAGCGCTGATATAGGGTGGTTAAACCGCTTTTAGGGTTGTGTTGTTTATCGCCAAGTTGCTCGCTCATTGCTGATTTGAACAGGCGGTTTTTTATCTCTTGGCCGTTGGGAAGAGAAAAGGGAGCACTGAGGTTTATCGGGTTCATGCGTAATTTATGGCTATGTTCTTTTTATGATAGCTCTAGTATGTCTTACTTCGCCATTCGTTCCGAGTCATTTGCTTTTATGTTTATCATTTGAGCGCTCGAAACTTGATTAGTGCCTTTTTCGTACGTCGTGTTCAATGGTATAGTTGCCACGTTAAAGCCAAAGTGTGAGCAATATGAACCAACAAAGTGAAACGACGGCCAACAATGAAGCGATTACAGTCTTAACACAGCTTCATGGTAGTCAGATATTTAAAGATGTAGCAGCTGCGAAACAAGAAATCGCTCGTATTAAAGAAGAGTTCAATGTTGAACTGCCTCCGGTATATGACGAGTACCTTGCAGCGGTAAGCGCGTTTAGAGAAGACCGCTTGCCTGAGTCATCCGATCGCTTTGAAAGTTGTTTGTCTCTTCTTGATGATAAACAGCATGTACTTTCGGCCTATTGCTGTGTTTATTTGGGCACCATTTATTCTATCGGGCGTGAGTACCACCATGCTTTGCGCTACTTTGCACAGGCTGAAAATACACGTCGAGAACATGATCATAAACTGGCGCAGTTTCTTCATGTTAATCGCTCTGCCATCTATATAATGTTGGATGACTATGAAAAGGCGTTGGAAGTTAGCGAGAAAGCCGTAGAGCATGGTAAGCATTTAGAAGCTCCTGCAACCTATGGTTTGGCGTTGTGTAATTTAGCGGTGGCACAGGCGAAGTTGTCTTTGCTTGATGAGGCGTTATTAAACATCGAAGAAGCGGTGGAGTATTCCGACACCCATAAATTTGCGCGGGCATTTGGTTATGCCCAGTGCTATCACGCGTATATAACGGGCTTAACGGGCGATCTCAAAAAGGCCTCAATACTTTACAAAAAAGCCTTTGAAGAAATTAAAAAGCTTGATGACACTTTCTTACGTATTGAGTTCTATCAATATTATTCAGCTTTCCTATATCAATGCGGTCAATATTCGTTTGCGATACAGTTTTGCAGTGGAGCGCTTAGCGGCAACGTATTAGACAGCAATACTAAAGCTCAAGCTGCTATCTATACTGTCCTCGCTGATTGCCACCGCGAATTAGGGCAGTTAGACGAAGAAGTTAAGTACTTACGTACGCTGAATACATTGAATCGGGGAGAGCTTAAGCGTAGTGAACAAAATGAGGTTCACTATATTGACT
>NZ_JAKJSW010000145.1:0-11098 GCF_050337375.1 Vibrio makurazakiensis
CAAAAAACTCACTATCACGAACTGTTAACATATAAAAAAGGCATGCTGACGTTAATCAACATGCCTTTTATATTCTCAATGTGTATAGCGGCTTGCGTACTCATACTCAGCTATCTTACTAGCTGGGTTTACTGCTTACAGTTTGCTACTTCAGATCACCGTAACGTTCTAAATATAAAACGGTAGCTGCTGTACGTGAAGGCACTTGAAGCTTCTTAAGTAGGCTCTTCATATGCACTTTAACAGTAGACTCTGAGATAAACAGGTGGTCAGCAATCTGCTTGTTACGGTAGCCTTTAGCAACCTCTTGTAAAATTTGCATTTCACGCTCGGTAAGCTGTTCAAAGATGTCTTCACGATCTTTGTTATCCACTAAATATTTAGCGACAACACTGCTGTATGCTTTCTCACCACTGTKCGCTTTTTTCAGCAGATCAATCAACTCATCTGGTTCACTGTCTTTCAACAAGTAACCATCAGCTCCCGCTTTAACGATAGCCTCGATATCTGCTGGGCTATCAGAAACCGTTAGGATAACGATGTTTGCGTTCGAACCATCAGTACGTAACGCTTTCAGAGTATCTAGGCCAGACATACCTTTCATGTTCAGATCAAGCAAGATCAGATCTGGATCGTCTTCATGTGCTAATGCAACAGCTTCAGTACCATTACTTGCTTCAGCAATTACATCGAATTCATCTTCAAAACTCAATAACTGGCTGATACCGCGACGCATTAACGGGTGGTCATCCACCAACATTACTTTACATATCGTCAAACTTAGATTTCCTTTAAACTTTTATACTTTAAAATCACTTTGCAACCGCTACCTTTAGCCGCTTCAATTGTTAGGTCACCATTAAGCCTTGCCGCACGTTCTTGCATGATACTCATGCCATAGTGGTTTAATTTTGAATCACTTGGTTCAAAACCATCCCCATTATCTTTTATTTCAACGAGTACATCCCCTTCTTCATCAAGACAACACACATCAATAACACTAGCATTTGCATGCTTAATGGCATTCATTGTTGCTTCACGAATTAACTGTAAGAGATGCACCTGTCTGTGAGCATCTAACTCAATTGACGATAAGTTATTTATTAGAATTATTTTCGCGTCCGTACGCTCATTTAGTTGTTCTAGCATGTCGCTCAGTGCCTCACCAAAGCTTCCTTCTTTGATTGTTAGCCTGAACGTTGTTAATAGTTCTCGAAGCTGGGTATAAGCCCCCGACAAACCATCATTTATTTCGGATGCGATGCTATCTGCCTGCTGAACACGTTGATGCTCTGGCAGCTTACCGATTACGCGCTTAAGCAGCGTTAACTGTATTTTTAGATAAGAAAGCGACTGTGCGAGTGAATCATGAAGTTCACGAGCGATAGTGGCTCGCTCTTCCATCAGTATCAGCTGCTCCGCTTTCTTTTGAGCATGATTATAATATATCGCTCTCGACAATATCTGGATAAAGTTCGCAATTAACGCATGATCTTCCGTTTGGAGATTATGTGTACAATATAGATAGCCCAAATGAGTATCATCAAGTTTCAATTCATATTTCTGTTCATATTCTGTCACATCCAAGCCTTCATCAAAAATCAAAGCTCTTCCGCCAACGTCTTCAATTTCCAGGCGAACTGAATCAATCCCTTCCAGACGAACTAAGTATTGAAGAATGGCTCTAAAATTATCTTGGTTAATCCGCGCTGCAGTAAGCTCTTGCGACGAATCGTATAGCACCTGCAGCGACTGGTTAGCCTTTTGAAGTTTATGGGTTTTTTCGTTAACCGCTTGCTCTAAATTCCGATACAAAACACCTAAATCTTGTGCCATTGAATTAAAGGTTTTAGTAAGGATACCCATCTCGTTACTACTGGTTACTTCTAGCTGAACATCAAAGTCATGATTTTTAATTTGCTGACTAGCTCCAACTAACGCATGAAGCGGCGTAACAACTTGTTTACGTACAAAATGAACAACAAATAAGGATATGACAAGAATGCCACCAAGGCCTAAGCCTCCAACCCAAGCTAACTTTATTAATTTTTGCTCAGAGAACTGCTGGAGCTTGAATACAAAGCCATCAATTTCCGATACGAAATTCGCAACAATGATCAAATAGTAATCTCGCTGTTCGCTTTGCAGCACCGTTTTTAGCTCATGCCACCTACCAATAATTCGATAATAGTCTTGAGTGATATCTGAAGGTACATCCCAATCCTGCAGGTTCTTCATTGATGGTGAATACAACGAAGCTTCAAATTGAAGAATATGGGATGAATAATCCATAGATTTCACTTGGATATCATGTGCTAAGCGGTAACTTTGCATACGCATTGATCCCGCGACATTGACGGCTTCAGCATCATTCAAACTGGATGCAAGTGTAAAAATAGCAAAGCCAGTTGTGGCTACGGACAGAAGTAGAATCAACACCAATGACTTAGCAATGGTACTCGCCACAGAAGAGACTGGATTCATAATGAGAATGGTATTCCTACGTTTATAGAGATGAGAAAACTAGGTGGAAAAGAGGAGAAGTTTAATCTGCCTATTCAATATGTGATCAACTACCGGACATTTTATTGATCTAAAACAATCTCGACTAACATTAGCCCTTAAGGGGTATTTATACAAATATTTCTAAATCTACACTACGTGTGAAAATTAATTAATGTTTATTAATAGCTTAGCATCACATTTTGTTAACAACCTTGCGCTTTTCACGTATATAAGGCCACGTATCAAATGTGAGTACGCTATATTGGTAAATGTATTGAAACAAAATGGGCGAGCTTAAGTGGTTGACTTAACCAGAAGACGTTTATTTTCCCGTAGGAAAGTCGACGAAAGTCAGATTCGACTACCGTGGATTAAAAAACTCAGTGCGTTTACAGACGATTGTACACGTTGCGGCAAGTGTCTTGATGTCTGTGAGACAAAAATCATCACCATTGGCGATGGCGGTTTTCCTACCGTCGACTTTAATATTGATGAGTGCACATTTTGCTATAAATGTGCGGCAGTTTGCCCTGAGCCTATTTTTGCAGACATGCAAACGACGCCGTGGCCTGCTAAAGCATCAATAAGCAGTGAGTGTTTAGCAGAGAAAAACGTCGAATGTCGCAGCTGCGGCGATATGTGTGAGCCAATGGCCATTCAGTTTCAACTTAGAGCTGGTGGTGTTGCCTTACCCAAGATTGAGTTAGATGAATGTAGTGGTTGTGGGGCGTGCGTTTCGGTATGCCCTACTTCAGCAATTCTTGTGAGCAATAAATAAAAATAACGAGAGCAATAAATATGTCACTAAGTGAAGTGCACATTTCAAGTTTAGTTGTACATGTTGCCCCTGAGCACCTAGCAGAAACCAAAGCGAAAATTGAAAAATTTGAAAACGCTGAGATTTATGGTGACAGCCCAGAAGGCAAAATCATCGTAGTACTAGAAACTGAAAACCAAGGTTTCGTTACAGATACTATCGAAGAGATCAACAATTTACCGAACGTACTAGGCACAGCTTTGGTTTATCACCAAATCGAAACTGGTTTAGACGATATAGATTCAGACACTGGAAGTAACAATTCTCAAATCGAGGGTGAAGTATGAAAATGACAAGACGTGCGTTTGTGAAAGCAAACGCAGCTGCATCAGCGGCAGCCGTTGCAGGTGTAACTCTGCCAGCAACAGCAACCAATCTGATTGCAAGCTCCGATCAAACAAAAATCACTTGGGACAAAGCGCCTTGTCGTTTTTGTGGTACAGGCTGTTCAGTACTAGTTGGTACTCAAAACGGTAAAGTAGTAGCAACACAAGGTGACCCTGAAGCACCAGTGAACAAAGGTCTTAACTGTATTAAAGGTTACTTCCTTTCAAAAATCATGTACGGCAAAGATCGTCTTGAACAGCCATTACTTCGTATGAAAGATGGAAAATTCCATAAAGATGGTGATTTCCAACCTGTTTCATGGGACATGGCGTTTGACGTGATGGCTGAGAAATGGAAAGCATCTCTGAAGAAGAACGGTCCRACAGGTGTTGGTATGTTCGGTTCTGGTCAGTGGACAGTAATGGAAGGCTATGCAGCAGTTAAGCTAATGAAAGCTGGTTTCCGTTCAAACAACATCGACCCTAACGCTCGTCACTGTATGGCTTCTGCTGTAGGCGCATTCATGCGTACTTTCGGTATCGATGAGCCAATGGGTTGTTACGACGATTTCGAACACGCAGACGCATTCGTTCTGTGGGGTTCAAATATGGCAGAAATGCACCCAGTACTATGGACTCGTATTACAGACCGTCGTCTAAGCCACCCACACGTTAAAGTAAACGTACTGTCTACTTACTACCACCGTTCATTTGAGCTTGCTGACACTGGTTACATTTTCGAACCTCAATCTGACCTTGCGATTGCAAACTTTATTGCAAACTACATCATCCAAAACGATGCTGTAAACTGGGACTTCGTTAATAAGCACACGAACTTCAAGCAAGCAACGACAGACATCGGTTACGGCCTTCGTGATGACGATCCGCTACAGAAAGCTGCAGCTAACCCTAACTCAGGTAAAATGACTTCAATTTCTTTCGAGGAATACAAAAAGTCTGTTTCTGAATACACGGTAGAAAAAGCATCTGAAATGTCAGGCGTTTCTGAAGAGAAACTTCTAACTCTTGCTAAGCAATACGCAGATCCAAACATCAAAGTAATGTCACTTTGGACTATGGGTATGAACCAACATACTCGTGGCGTTTGGATGAACAGCCTTGTGTACAACATCCACCTGCTTACAGGTAAGATTTCTACTCCAGGTAACAGCCCATTCTCACTAACTGGCCAACCATCTGCGTGTGGTACAGCTCGTGAAGTTGGTACGTTCTCACACCGTCTTCCGGCAGATATGGTTGTTGCGAATCCTAAGCACCGTAAGATTGCAGAAGACATCTGGAAACTTCCAGAAGGCACTATCCCACCTAAACCAGGTAAACACGCTGTTGCTCAAGACCGTGCATTAAAAGACGGAACAATCAACGCTTACTGGGTTATGTGTAACAACAACATGCAAGCTGGTCCAAACATCAACACTGAACGTCTGCCAGGTTACCGTAACCCAGATAACTTCATTGTTTGTTCAGACCCATACCCAACAGCAACAGCGCAAGCCGCTGACCTTATCCTTCCAACAGCAATGTGGATCGAGAAAGAAGGTGCTTACGGTAACGCAGAGCGTCGTACTCAAGCATGGTACCAACAAGTTAAAACTGTAGGTGACGCTAAGTCTGACCTGTGGCAAATCATGGAGTTCTCTAAACGCTTCAGCATTGAAGAAGTTTGGGGCGAAGAGCTTCTAGCTAAAGCACCAGAACTACGTGGCAAAACCATGTACGACGTGCTTTACAAAAACGGCAACGTTGATGCATTCCCACTGTCTGAAGCTCAAGAGCTTAACGACGATGCACAAGCTCAAGGTTTCTACGTTCAGAAAGGTCTTTTCGAAGAGTACGCAGCATTCGGTCGCGACCACGGTCACGATTTAGCACCTTACGACACTTACCATAAAGTACGTGGTTTACGTTGGCCTGTTGTTGACGGTAAAGAAACACTATGGCGCTTTAAAGAAGGTTCAGATCCATACGCTAAGAAAGGTTCGGGCTGGGACTTCTACGGTAAGCCAGATGGCAAAGCACTGATCATCAACGCACCATACGAAGCTCCACCTGAGTCACCAGATTCTGAATACGATATGTGGCTATGTACTGGTCGTGTTCTTGAGCACTGGCATACAGGTACTATGACTCGTCGTGTACCAGAGCTATACAAAGCAGTACCGGATGCACTTTGTTACATCCACCCTGCAGACGCTAAAGCTCGTGGCCTACGCCGTGGTGATGAAGTTCTTATCGAAAACAAACGTGGTGAAGTTCGCGTACGTGTTGAAACTCGTGGCCGTAACCGTCCACCACAAGGCTTGGTATTCGTACCATTCTTTGATGCAAGAATTCTGATCAACAAACTGATTCTGGATGCAACGGATCCTCTGTCTAAACAGACGGATTACAAGAAATGTCCAGTTAAGATCACTAAGGTCGCTTAGACGTTGGTCAATGTCAGGCTGTAAGTCATTTCAATTATGACTGCAGCCTAACCAGAGAATTTTGCCTTAAGGCGGAGATTAAAACATGAAAAAATTTCTCATCGCACTTTTATCTGTAGGTGCTTTAATGGCCGGTGCTGTACAAGCACAAGCTGAAATCGATAACCCTGGTGGAATTGGTGGTGTCGAATCTCTACGTGGTGCTAGCGAACTAGAAACAACTCGCGCTGCAGACGACTTTAAAAAGTTCCCACGTGATCAAGTTCTTGAAAGTGATTACGTATACCAGCCACCTCTAGTACCTCATACTATTCGTAGCTATGAAGTATCTCTAAACGCGAACAAATGTCTTGCTTGTCACAGCTGGAAAAACGCTAAAGAGATGGGTGCAACGAAGATCAGTGTAACTCACTACATGAACCGCGAAGACGCAGTACTAGCTGACGTATCACCTCGTCGCTACTTCTGTCTACAGTGTCACGTACCTCAAGCTCAAGCTAAGCCTTTAGTTGAGAATGAGTTCAAACCTGTTGACTCACTGCGTTAATCGTAGCCGGACTGTAAGAGAGGCTATATATGATAAAATTATTAAAAGCGTTTTGGAAAAGACTGGCGACGCCAAGTAAAGCAGCCGTTGGTGTTGTTTTATTCCTGGGTTTCTCAGGTGGTCTTTTGTTCTGGGGTGCATTCAACACAGGTATGGAAGCAACTAACACAGAAGAATTCTGTTCTGGTTGTCACGCACCTATCGTTGCTGAAAYCCAAGAAACGATCCACTACTCTAACCGTTCTGGCGTACGTGCAATCTGTTCAGACTGTCACGTACCTCATGAGTGGACAGACAAAATTGTTCGTAAAGTTCAGGCTTCTAAAGAGCTATTTGCTTACTTCGTTCTTGATACCATAGGTACAGAAGAGAAGTTCCAAGAGCGCCGAGCCCACTTAGCGGAGCGTGAGTGGTCACGCTTTAAGAAGAACGATTCACTTGAGTGTCGTAACTGTCACCAGTTTGACTACATGGATTTCTCTGAACAGAGTCCACGCAGTGCGAAACAACACTCTACAGCACTCGCTTCTGGTGAAAAAACATGTGTAGATTGCCACAAAGGTATTGCACATAAACTACCAGACATGCACGGTGTTGAAGGCTGGCAATAAGGAGCTAATAAATGAGTACTTTAGAAAATGTCATTTGGCATATCCTAGGTTACACCGCTATGCCAGTTATCGTTCTTGGTGGATTCGCAGGTGTTGCAGCTGTATCGATTTGGATTTTATCGTTAGGTAAAGACAAAGAAATCGATTAGAAATCAAGTTAGAGTCAACTTTTGCCTATTATGTTGACGTTAAAAAGCCACTGAATTCAGTGGCTTTTTTATTACGTGTAATTTAGAGTTTACCCCTCATACCAATTTAACTCTATTACCTCTCGTCGAGAAAATAGCTCTACATGTCCCGCGATTATTGATTTTTGAATCTCTAGCTTTTGTTCACTATCTGCATTACAAATGATTTTCAACGCAGTGCTATTATCGTTAACGATGAAAGATGCCGTGCCAACCGGAAACTCAACCTTCCCTTCTCTTTCATCCCATTTTGCTGGAACTTTTCTTCCAAAATGTCGGCACATAACACTAAGATATTTGCTCGCATGTTCGGACTCAATTTCAACGCTTGATTGGTATGTCTTAGTCATGGTTCAACAGCCTATGCTCCAATTAAAACTGATAAGCTAAAGACAGCTTATAGTTACGTCCTGGCTCATAGTCATCGGTTACAGCTGTTTTAGCGAGTCCACTTCTTGAAGCGTGAGATACGTAAAGTTCATCAAACACATTGTCGATTCCGAATGTAACGCTTAGGTCTTCAACGTTTGATGGAATCCACTGGGCGTACAGATTGTGCACGTTGTAAGCTTCTTTAGGATCCGCTGATTCTTCGACGTTATCCTCTTCAAGAACGACAATTGATGTCCAACCAAATAAGGTATCAATAGACTCTGCTTGATAATCAAGCGTAACTGCGATGCTGTCACCTATATCGCTGCTGTTACCGTTACCTGCGATGATTGGCCCACCATTGGTTTTGTCTTCGTTGTCTGAACGCGAATACGAAACTTTCGAGTGGAACATTTCATACCCGTATGTTGCGCTTAATTCAAAGCCTTGGGTTTCAACATCACCTAAGTTGTAAATTCGGTAAGAATCAGACGTTCTTTGGTAAGCTTCTGTAATGTAGTCGTCAATGCTTGTTCTAAAGGTCGTAAATGTCGCACCTAGATAATGGCTGTCAATTTGCTTATCAAATCGAACCCCTATTTGGCTGTTTTGACCAGTTTCAGCTTTGATATCGTCATCCATATACGCAACATCCTGATAGCGTATATAGGTTTCAAGTAATTCAGGGCCTTTAAATAATGAACGCGTGTTTGCAAATACTGCCCAGTCTTCAACAAACTGCCAATCAGCACCGAGTGCCCAAGTCACTTCATTAAAGCTTTTATTACTTGTTACAGCATCACGCTGATAGTCATCAAAGCGTAAGCCTGCGGTAACGAAGAAATCGTCCGTCAGATGTAATGTATCTTCAACAAACACCGCTGCTGACGTCGTTGACTCTTCCATAAATGCAGTAGTGCCATATTCACTACTGGTTGTACGATCGATGTAGTCAGCTCCATAGACAAACGTGTTATCAAATCCAGCTAACGTTAGATGTGTTTGGAACTTAGCTGTAGCACCTAGGTTTTGGTTTTCAGCGCTATTTTCTGATGAACGTGTTGGTCGCCAATTCGCAATAACAGATTCGTCACGTGTAATCTCCGTTGTACTCGAATACACGGTTACTTTACCAGTATGGGTGTCACCACGAAGCTGGTACATCGCTGTGAAAGTATCTCTATCATATTCAGTGGGTACAAGAGCGTCATTAGTTAGCGCATTGTTGGCCGAACCTGACATATCGGGACGTGGGTTATAATCACCACTATCTCTATAAATATCTGCGCTTAGCTGGAATCGGTGCAAGTCTGATGGTTCAAACCCTATTTTAGCAAGCACGTTATATACATCACCTGCGGCACCGTAGGTTTCCGTGCCATCACCATCTTCAAAGTTATCTCGGCTCACGCCATGTCCATAAATCAAGGCATCAACATTGTCACTTAATTTTCCGTAAACAGTCAGAGAGCCTTGTTCACTATCGTTCGAAGCGACACCACCAAAGACTCTGACCCCAAACGTTTCACCATAAGCCAATAAGTCATTGGCATCTTTCGTTTCAAAATACACGCCGCCGCCAAGACCCGACTGCGTAACAGAATTATTACCCACTTGAATATCGGCAGACTTAATAATGTCTGGGTTTAGCGTTAAGTTACCAATGTGATGGAACATATTGGCATGTTGAGAAGCACCGTCTAAACGAATATCCAGATCAGCTTCTCCCATGCCACGTATGTTAATACGCTGGTTTACGGAGTGCGTTCCACCCACATCCACGCCCGGAATATCGCGAAGCAAGTCAGACATGTGATCCGCTTGTTTCAGCGACATATCTTCTGCATAAACAGATTCAGAGTTACTCGATACCTTTGTACCCCACACGACAACTTCTTCAAATTGTGTTTCGTCTGCATTGCCTTCTTCCGCATACGCTGTTCCGCTCAATGCAGCTCCAATTGCAAAAGCTATCAGTGTTTTTCTTTTGGGAGCTATATTCGCCATTTCCATGAATTGATTCCTAAATACAAATGATAATAATTCGCAAACATGGTAAGTTTCAAAGTCATTAATAGATAGCAGAACCACTTATGCAAAAATGCATAACAGTTATTAGGAAAGTTCAAATGGCAAATCAGGTCATCTCTAACTCAAGGAAGAGCGTTAAGAAGGTAGCCTTAACTCGGAAAATAGAAGAGTCTGAAAGGCAGTTGATCGTAGGAAAAATGCGTAATATTGAGTCGCCACTTGTATCTGGTCAGTTTGTTTCGTATCGATGTGGAGAGAATTACTCCATTCATGGAAGCAATGGCATCGAGCTATCCAATTCTGAAGTTGTATCCGTCGCACCAGCTTCTGTGATCATTACATTACTAGTTAAAGGGGAATTAGAGTTCGGCTATAACAACTTACACTTTTCACTGGATGCCGATAATTCCCCTCAAGCCGTTATCGTAAACCTTGATAAACCAACAAGCTTTCACCGTAAAATAAAAGCTGGGAATAGCGTATCAAAGTTAAATATTATGATCTCCCCACAATGGATGGCACGTTTAAACCATGAATCAGCAACAAAGCTACCATTTTTAGAGAATAAAGAGTCTTATCAAAACTTAACATTCACCGATGAGATGGCAGCACTGACCAATCAGCTCATTACTGCTGATAAGGAACCGTCTTTTATTCAATCCATATCAACTGAAATCGCCATTCAACAGCTGATCCTTGCTGTCTGCGAGCAACTAGAGAGTGGAAGTATTCAAAGCCAAACTGCGCCAGTACAGCAAAATAAGGATCTCAAAATTGATCAAGCGATTCATTATATTGAAACCCATTTGTCAGAAGAGATTAGCCTAGAGAAACTATCAAGCCATTTGATAATGAGTGTTTCAAATTTGCAAAGGCGTTTCAAACAAGAGCTAGGGATGACGACAGCAGGGTACATTCGCCAACGAAGGTTAGAAATCGCGAAACAGCATATAGAACGAGGCACAATGACGATTACCGAAGCTGCCTATGAAGCTGGCTACCACCACCCTTCTAACTTCTCTAACGCCTTCAAAAAAGCCTTTGGATATTCACCCAAAGGCTTCCTAGAGCAATGTGTATCACCATGAAGAGCTAAGTTAGTGATAAGTACACATTCGTTTTCCATCAACTTCCATTACATTAAAGGGCGTTTCATAGATCTCACTAAGCACCTGAGCATCAATTACTTCTTCAACCTTACCACTCGCCACTACTTTGCCTTTCTTAAGCGCAATAATGATGTCTGAGTAACAT
>NZ_JAKJSW010000146.1:0-10991 GCF_050337375.1 Vibrio makurazakiensis
TGATTAGGGAAAGTATTATAACAAAACAATCTATCGCGCTTACGAGGGAACCAAGCATCTGGTTTTACACTGGAATCAAAAAAGCCCCAAGTATTCACTTGAGGCTGAAAGTTCGTTCTAACGCGTAACTCTAAACGCCTAGATTATTTAGCGTCAATCGCAGGTGCAGTTTTAGCGTGTGTTAAGTATAGAGGAACACATGTCAGTAGAAGACCACCAACGATGTTACCTAGGATTGTYGGGATAAGGTTGAAGTTCAACCAAGTCGCGATACCGAAGTCAGCGCCCAGAATCATACCCAGTGGGAATAGGAACATGTTTACCACTGTGTGCTCAAATACAAGTGCGAAGAAGATGAAGATTGGGAACCACATCATAGCTACACGGCCAGCAACTGTACGTGCTGTCATGTTACCAATCACACCAAGACATACCATTAAGTTACAGAAAATACCGCGAACGAAACAGGTAATCCATCCGTCCATGCCCATGTTTTCAAAGCCTAGGCTACGCGCTGTAGAAACTGCGATGAACTTTTGCGCTACCGCATTTGGGTCTAGAGAGAAGTTACCTGTTAGAGAGATTGCAACCAGTACAGCTACGATTAGAGAACCAATAAGGTTACCTAGGCCAACAAGTCCCCAACAACGTAAGATACGACCCCAAGTAATTCCTGGGCGGTTATCAAACTTTGCCAGTGGCGCTAAACCAAATACGCCCGTTACTAGGTCGTAGCCCATCACACTTAAAATAACGAAGCCCACAGGGAAGACAAGTGCGCCAACAACACCCATACCCGTTTGTACGATGGTTGTAATTGCAACAACAACTGCAAGAGAAAGAATGATACCAGCCATTGTGCTGCGGATCAGGAGATCACGACTACTTGTTTTTGTTTTTGCTTCACCCACATCGATCATCGTTTGAACGAACTCAGCCGGTTTAAAATCAGTAGACATAAATTGCCCTTATTCAAAAGTTAAAATTAAAAGTTAAAATCGGATAGGAAAAGGTTCTAGTTGCCGAACTAAGGCAATGTCGATAACTAGAACCCTTGATCTATCAAATCTTATGAACCGCGCCGGTTATGCAGAGATTTCAACAGTACGTTTAGTAACACGAGCTTTGTACGCTTTCACGTTGAAGTTTTCGTCTTCCATGCACACACCTGTTGTCAGGTTAAAGCGTTGCTTTTTAAGTGGACTCGCCACCCAAAGCTCTTCTTTGTGCTCAACAATCAAGCCACGTGATAACACGTTAGATTGGAAGTAAGGGTCTGTATTGCTAATCGCTAGTACTTCTTCTGCCTTAGTTGGGCGGAAGATAGCCACTTGCTCACCAGCAACCAATGCACAAACACCTGTACCTGGAATAATGTCTTCGATCTTACAAACTTTGGTAAATGCCATGATGTCGTTCCCTAATTAAACCAGTTCAACGTGAAGGATGTCGCCCTTCGCTTCTGGGTGTTTTTCTGTGAATGTCGCAGGGCGGTGTTGTTCACGGCCATCTTCAACAAACACTACGTTTTCATCACGGTCATCAGCGTTGATGAAGTGTGCAAAGCGCTTAAGTTGAGCTTCATCGTTGATTGTATCTGTCCACTCACAAGCAAAGTTGTCTACCAGACCAGCAATGTCAGTTTCAAGTTGGTCGTTGATGCCAAGCTTGTTGTCTACAATCACTTCACGTAGGTAATCAACACCGCCTTCTAGGTTGTCCATCCATACCGAAGTACGTTGCAGTGGAGCAGCCGTGCGGATGTAGAACATCATGAAACGGTCGATGTATCTGATCAGCGTTTCTTGGTCTAGGTCGCTTGCAAGTAAGTCTGCGTGACGAGGTTTCATACCACCGTTACCACATACATACATGTTCCAGCCGGCGTCAGTTGCGATAATACCTAAATCTTTACCTTGAGCTTCAGCACACTCRCGAGTACAGCCAGACACACCAAACTTCATCTTATGAGGAGTACGGATGCCTTTGTAACGGTTCTCGATCATCACGCCTAGGCCAACTGAATCTTGAACACCGTAACGACACCAAGTCGAACCAACACATGTCTTCGCCATGCGAAGTGCTTTTGCGTAAGCTTGACCCGTTTCGTAACCTGCAGCGATTAACTTCTTCCAGATTGCTGGTAAGTCATCTTTCTGAGCACCGAATAGACCGATACGTTGTGCACCCGTGATCTTGGTGTACAGGTTGTATTCTGCAGCAACATCAGCAAGAACGCTCAGTGCCTGAGGTGTTACTTCACCACCCGCCATACGAGGGATAACAGAGTAAGTACCATCTTTTTGCATGTTACCTAGGAAGTTATCGTTGGTATCGTGCAGTTTCACTAGCTCAGGCTTAAGGATGTGCTCACCCCAGCAAGAAGCAAGAATAGAACCCGCTAGAGGCTTACATACTTCACAGCCGTAGCCTTTACCGTATTTCTCTAGTAGTTCATCGAATGTTTTGATTTCTTCGATGCGAATTAGGTGGAAAAGCTCTTGGCGAGAGTAAGCAAAGTGCTCACATACATCGTTCTTCACTTCAACACCGGCTTTAGCAAGTTCAGCGTTTAGCACTGAAGTCACTAGTGGAATACAACCACCACAGCCAGTACCTGCACCGGTTACTGCTTTGATATCGCCGATTGTGTGATGACCTTCAGCAACCGCTTGAGCGATCTTGCCTTTAGTCACATCAAAACAAGAACAGATAACTGCAGATTCAGGAAGCGAGTCTGCGCCAAGTGTTGGCTTTTCACCGCCTGCGTGAGCAGGAAGAATTAGAGCATCTGGGTGTTCTGGTAGGTCGATTTCGTTCAGCATTAGCTGAAGAAGATCGCCGTAGTCAGACGTATCACCAACCATTACCGCACCAAGAAGCTTCTTGTTGTCTTCAGAAACGATTAGGCGTTTGTAAACTTCTTGCTCTTCATTTTGGTAAACGTAGCTCTTACAACCAGGAGTACGACCATTCGCATCACCAATTGATCCAACTTTCACGCCCAGAAGCTTCAGCTTCGCAGACATGTCAGCACCTTCGAAAGTGCTTTCGTTACCTACAACATGGTCAACAGCTACTGTTGCCATTTTGTAGCCTGGAGCGACTAGGCCGTAGAACGTTTGGTTCCAAGAAGCACACTCACCAATAGCGTAAATGTCTTTGTCTGTCGTTTGACAATGGTCGTTAATCTCGATGCCGCCACGAGGTGCGATACCTAGGCCCATCTGACGAGCAAGTTTATCTTGAGGGCGAATACCAGCAGAGAATACGATGAAATCAGTTTCAAGCTCTGTACCGTCTGCAAAACGCATAACGTTACGAGCTTCAGTGCCTTCAGGAGCAATTTCAAGCGTGTTCTTACTTGTATGTACGTTTACGCCCATACGTTCGATTTTTTGACGAAGCTGATTACCACCAGCAAGATCAAGCTGCTCAGCCATAAGCTTTGGAGCAAATTCAACAACGTGAGTCGTTACGCCAAGTGCTTTTAGTGCGCCAGCCGCTTCAAGTCCAAGCAAGCCACCACCGACAACCACACCAGATTTAGAGTTTTTAGCTGTTGCTTCAATCGCTTTCAAATCTTCAATAGTACGGTACACAAAACAGTCTTTACCTTCGTGGCCTTTAATTGGCGGAACAAATGGGAAAGAACCGGTTGCAAGGATCAACTTGTCGTATTGAATTTCACGGCCAGTGCTTGAGTAAACTGTTTTCTTTTCACGGTTAACGTTGATAGCACGTTCACCGATCAGCATGTTGATGCCGTGTTTCTCGTAGAACCCTTCTTTAACTAAAGAAAGTTCGTCTGCAGTGTGGTGTGAAAAGTAAGAAGAAAGGTGTACACGGTCATAGGCTACGCGAGGTTCTTCACAGAAAACTGTGATGTCCATGTTCGTAACATCTGTCTTCTCGACTAAATCTTCGATATAGCGATGGCCGACCATCCCGTTACCGATTACGACTAGCTTCATCTTGCTCATAAGAATTCCTGAAAGATTATAATTTCTTAACTGCATGAATAATGAATTATGAAAGAAAATGAAAATATGATGTAAATCAATTACGAAAACGAACTACCCAAAAGGGGTAGAACAAAAGAGGTAGATCCGCTCAATAAACGGTCAAAGCAAACGAATAACCGTAGTTTCAGTCAGGTTTAGCGAGGTTTTATATACATTTTGATGCAAACGGCAGTATGTTGTAAATTTACAAAATCGGCAAACAACAACGTAACTAAATGACAATTATTTTCATTTACAGACTTATAAATAGAATCTAGGGGCAGCTTCCCCTTCTTTCCGTGAAAAAGTATGTTTAATTGTGAAAAGCTTTTCATTTCTGTATCACATTTAAGCTGAATAAGTTCTACTGCATTTCTCTCATACAAACTCAACTATTGATGTAGAAAATACGCCATGAACTATTCGACAACATTCCGTTAGCTAGGGTGAGTAAAAGCATATCGAGAGATTAGTAAGTCAATTTGATTGATCCAACACAAGAATCAATAAGATTCACCCAGATGATTATAAAATCAACTTCCAAGCACCCAGTGAATAAATTAGCATTGTTGAAAATAATTCTTATTTAACAGAGCCAATACGATGCGTGTACTTTTGCTAATCCTATCTATTATCGCTACTCCAGTTCTTGCCGAAACCAAAGTTATCAAACAAGTCATGGACATGAACTCTGAAAACATCGATAAGATGTATCAATTTATCCCCGATTACGTCGAAATCGAACCTGGAGACAAAGTGCTCTTTAAAGGGACAGTCGGCTCTCATACTGCGCACAGTATCCAAGGGATGCTTCCTGACGGAGCAAAGCCTCTTATGATCTCAGGGTCAAACGCTCAGGAAATCACATTCGATAAACCTGGTGTATACGGTATTAAATGCAAAGTACATCATAGGCACGGAATGGTGGCACTAGTCGTTGTGGGTGATCCCAGTGTAAACATAGAGGAAGCTCGTATCGCGGCTAAAAAACGTGTGAGCCGTCGAGCTCAAGATAAAATGCAGGGGCTATTGGATAAAGCAGAACAAAAGATTCAATAACGTCAATTGAGCCAAAACCAACAGACAAGGTTTTGAATCTAGCCGTTTAATGCAGAATAAAGCTATCCCATAAAAGCAGCGCCAACGGGCGCTGTTTTTCTTATATCTAAACTGTCATTCGGATCTAAATGAAACACCAACAAGGGAAAACGGACATAAATTTCCCTTAAACAATGTTACGTGGAGCAAAAGAAAAACCTTTAAACTCCCGCTTATATTTGGATTCACCAATTCTCTTTATTTTGGCTACACCCATTTTGTAGTTATAGTTACCACTGATTTGATCAACTACCCTTGTCGTTAAAGCGTTGGCTGGATTCTTCATGTCCATCATATTGCAATACAATACGCCTCTTTTCGTGGTAGAGGTTACAATCGCTACTGCTTTAATCTCTGCATAATCCAATTGGATATGCCCACTTTTCATCAAATTACTGAATTGAAAATCATCGGTTTCGACACCGAGAATCGTGTCTTTAAAATTGGCCACACGTTCCGAGTAAACCAATACTTCATCGCCAGCTTCTATACCCCGTTTTGCTGCATCTTCTGGGTGTACTTCAATCCAGTTTTCAGGCCAGCGATGAGTGATGTAAGGCCTACGCTCTGTATCATCAAAACCCGATTGCCAAATTTCGTTGATACGACCATTTGAAAACCACAACTCGTCCTGTTTCGGTGTAAGCCAACGATGGAAGTCACTAAACAGATCCCAGGGATGTTTTTGCAGGTTCACCTTCCCTGTCTGACTATTAAACTGGGTAAGTTGTTTACGCATAATATTCGCGCCTTGAGGACCATCTTGTAGCCCTTTGTCTACCAGTTCATCCCAGCTCATTTCAGTATCATGAAGGCGCTTGGTTCCGATGAGCTTTTTAGTATCGTAGTTATAAAACACGGGGCCTTGGATACCTTCCGTACCAAATTCAGCAAGCTTTTGATGAAGCGTTTTTCCTTCAGCATGTGCAGCAACTTTGATCATATTAAAATCTTTACGGCTGCCGCGACTAAACCGCGATGATTCCTCAGCAACGTCGTTAGAGTTTTGCCAATCAAAGCCATCGTAGCCCATTCGAGTTGCCATTTGACCAACGATCCACCAATCGGGTTTCGCCTTTCCCGGTGCATCTGAGAACTTCTGGTAAAGACGTAACCGACGTTCACCATTAGCGCGAATGAAATCTTCCTCTCCCCATGTCGCGGCAGGGAAAATGATATCGGCAAATTGCTTGCCTATCGGATCTCGCAAGTAAATATCTTGGTTGATAACCACCATGCCACCAGAGTCTGCACGCTTTTTAAGGGTGTCGATAATATGTTGTTTATCGCGTCTAATGGCTTGATGAGGGTTACGAGTCGTTAACTCTATGAACTTCTCTTTTAATCCATAGCTTCCACACATCGATTGGATCCAAGTAGTACCAATCACATGAGCCATGCGGGTATGCCCCGAGTAAAGGTATCTATCGGTATCAATAGAACGCCTACGTCTGCCTGCGACTTTTTCAGGTGATTTGTTTCTTGGTAATTTTCCACCAGCTAATCCACCGCGTTGATGCCCACCAAAGCGGCCTATCACGCGACCTTCTCTACCACCAGTCCCTATGATCGTTGCGAGAGATGCAATAGCATTAGTGTTGCCCGTATTATTTGACCAATAGAAGCCCTTTTCTATACCAATCGAAGCTTTGACTCGTTTACCATTAGCGGGCTTAGCTAACATCTCAGCCGCTTTGTAAATCTTCTCGACATCGATACTGGCAATTGAAGCGGCATACTCAGGGGCGTATTCTTTTTGCTCCAAATTCCATTGCTTATAATCATCAAAGCCATCGGTTTGGAACTTGCCCCAAGTGGTTCTCCACTGCCATGGAGTGTTACGTGTACCCTGACCAAAACCAGAACTCGATTCCCATTTATTATTAACCCAATTCTCAATCCATTCTTTATCTTGCCAACCTTGTTCAAGGATCACCCGCGCAATCGCGCCGATCACAAGGTTATCGCTGCCGGGGTTAATATCGAGGTGTAATCCACCTTGAGCTTTTAGCCACGCAATCCCTGCCGTTTCACGAGGATTCAAAATCACCGTTTTCATTCCGCGGTGAACCGCCGGCATGATGAACTGCGTAAAGATAATCGTTTTGGTCTCATACGGATCGGTTCCGCATATCATCAAAGTATCTGCCGCGCCCCAATCATCATAACTAGGTGCGAAATTATCAAAGCCTGCATCTCTAAAGCCCGGCGTGGCAGTAACATCTGATGGCGTATCGTGAARTGAAAAGTTCGCTGTATTTACATGACGTAATGCATACTTTGTTATCGCGTACGTGTTTTCAATATACTGATAGGAATACGTTTTAACGCAATAGCTGTTTGAACCGTGAGTATCAATCACGTGTCGGCCAACTTGGGCAGCAATGTCGAGTGCAAAGTCCCACTCGACAGGTTGTAACTGACCATTAATACGAACCAAAGGTTGCTTCAAACGATCTTTCGTTGGTGTATCGGGGTTGTATAACTTTCTTGCCAATAGCCCACCACGAACCGAAGAGTCTCCTCCTTTGTTGACGACTTGGATATCTTTGTCCGCGACCACCACCACATGGTGTGGTTTGTCATTGTGCGAAACAATATTATGTTGCTGGGGAGAAACCCAAGCTTGCAGTGCATGAACAGGAAAATCGACACCGAAAGCATTTTCATCGGCACGAGGTCCGCCAGAGTTGCTGCCAACAGGCCATCGATAAACCTTATAGCCGCACGCGACAACGCAATAGTCGCAAGCCGTTGTGATCACTTCCGCGTTTACCGGTGGAAGTAACGTACTTGTCGGTGCAAGGTATGATTTGTTTTGATCAGGTTGACTCACTTAGCTGACCTCCACGTCGATTAGGTTTTCCATTCGACCAAAGATCAATCCCATGACTCCCACCGCATAAATATCATCACCTTCGAGTTCCAGTAGCACTTGAGGCAGGCTTTCGAAGGCTTGTCCGGAAACCATAACTCCATGACGACGCAAATCGAAAGTCGATAGATGGAACGGACATTGCCCCACAATACGATGCTCTCCCATCGCCTTGTACGCGCCAGTTAAAGGGCCGCCTTGATGAGTACAAGTCATAGAGTAGGCCACAATGTCACGCTGTCGCCCTATCCCACCGCCACATTCAATATCAGCTTTAACTAGCATAGCAATTGAGTTTTTTCCTTCATCTGGGTATTGAAAATGAACTGGATCATGATTATTTAGCTCACTTAATTTGGCGACTTTTTTACGAGGGTAACCAACAACGCGAGCTTCAACATTCGCCTCAGAACTGGTGCCAGCAAACAATGTGAGAGGCACCATCGACACCGCAGTAGCTGCGCTAGAATAGAGCAAAAAATCACGTCGCGACATCATGCATTTGTTGTGTCCTTTGCTGGAGGTTGAATTAGAATTAACGCTCATTTTTTAGCTCCAGTAAGTTGCTCTTTGGTAAATAACGCTTGGTATTCAGGGATTGTCGGCTCATCAATAAAAATCTGTTCACCTGAAAACGCCTCGACAAAATGAAGTAAGTGTTTCTTGTCTTGTTCTGTTAATCCAAGAGGTTGAATCAAAGCGGATTTTGTCTGGGGAAACCCTGTTGTACGTCCATCATCAGCTACCCCACCACGGTTGTAGAAATCAATGACCGCTTCTAGAGTTGGGAGGGTCCCATTGTGCATAAACGGCGCGGTGTACTTGGTATAACGCAAGCTAGGTGTACGAAATTTCCCTAACATCTCTTTACGTTTCGCACGAAAGTAAGCACCTGGGTCGGCCTTTGTCGTACGGTACATCTGTTCGGTAACACCTTTAGAATACAGTTCAAATCGGAAGGTTATTTGTGCTAAGCCATCATCGCTCCACCAAGGGCTTGGAGGGATGCCAATGTTGTAGAATTTTTGGTCTGACGCCAACGGTCCATTGTGGCAAGCTATGCAATTCGCTTTGCCTTCAAACAAGGCTTTACCCTTTAGTTGAGATTCAGATAATGCACTTTTATCTCCGAGTAGGTATTTATCAATTGGAGCATCACGTTGAACCATAGTGCGTTCAAACGCTGAAATAGCACGCCACGCATTATGAATTTTCGGTGTATCGTCACCAAACACCTGTTTAAAGCGCTCTACATATTCCGGGACTAACGCCAAACGAGCTTCCATAATGTCGTCTTCACCGTTGCCAGCGACCGCACCTTTTGCGGCGTCTTTGGCCTGCGCTTCTAACGACATAGCACTGCCAGCCCAGAACAGCTTGTCGTAGTAAGCCGCATTAATAATAGTTTGGCTATTACGCCAATGAACCGTACTCGGATACCCCATAGAAAGGTCGTCTGGAAACCCCCAACCTTGGGACTGAATATGACACCCAGAACATGGGCTTGTGGTATCACCGCTTAAACGACCATCGAAAAATAAGATCTTTCCTAACTCTATTTTTTCGGGTGTTTGTTTGTTATCGGCAGGAATGGGCACTTCACCTAGAGGCGCGAGTGTTAGGTTGGCATAAGCAATGGCTGGAAATAACCCAATTCCGGATAGCCCAAATAGCACTACACGCAATACAGAGAATTTAGTTGCGAGCATTTGACCAATCCTCCGTATATTCATAACCAAAGTCATAATCTAGCCATTCGTACTTTTCGCCCACTAAAGGCTCACCAGATAAAGATTCCAAGAACGCAACTAACGCCTGTTTTTCTTGTTCTGTCAGAGAAAGTACGCTTAATCGAGAGTCTTTGTTAGAATCTTCGCCCCCGCCTTGGTTATAAAACTCAACCACATCTTCAAGTGTGTGTAACATGCCATTGTGCATATACGGCGCCGTCTGAGTAAGCTCTCGCAGTGTTGGAGTCATAAATTTACCTCGGTCACTACCATCGGCTTTGTGGGTTTGTACATGAGCCCCAACATCACGGGTTAGCGAAAGGTAATCTTGAACGCCCATAAACATGTTGTAAGCAAGAAACGATTGATGTCGCATCGGATCAAGAAATACATCATGATTTTCCGGTACACCCGTATTGTGTGCCTTTCCATCCGTGAACATAGGACCACTGTGGCATTGACTACACCCCGCTTTCCCAGAGAACAATTGCTTCCCCTGCGTTGCTAGATCGTTAAGATCACCCTTGTCAAAAGGGACGTTTATCGAAGTCAGTGTTTTCAAATATTCAGGTAGGGCTTTGCGAACGCCTCCATTCGACGGTTCACCAAGATTTGCGGCTTTAAACATTTCAACGTAAATAGGGTCTTGTTTGAGTCGCTCTTGCATCAAACGCATGTCCATATTCATCAGCCAATCTTCCGTGATGTTTTCTCGAACCACATCATTAAGATTCGTACCGATACGACCATCGTGAAACCATACTTCCTTATAGACCGTATTAATGAGTGTTGGCGCATTACGAAACCCATCACTCCCTGTATACGCAGGGCTTAAAGGTTCTGGAAAGGAGAAACCATTCGCCGGTATGTGGCAACTGGAGCAAGATATCGAGTCGTCCCCCGACAAGCGCGTATCAAAAAACAGGCGTTTGCCTAATTCAGCCCTTGCCGGATCTATATTCATTGGAGGCAAAGCAGCGTGTAGAGTCGCAGAGAAAAAGGCGCACAATCCAATATAGCCAGTTCGTGCAAAGCTTGTTCGTATCAAGCYTTTTCGCGAGCAGCTTTGTCGTGAAACGCTCATCGGCATTCCTTTTCTGGATTACTATCAATGAACCCTATTATTAACACATGAAACATTAAAGATATGATTAGGATCATACAACTGGAAATGATAAGAGTTATTATTCAAACTTGTTAATTCAGTGGTGCTTAAACAAATGTCTCTAGATAAATTCCTTCACAAAGTTGAACACAGCTACACGACCGGGGACACATCTAAAC
>NZ_JAKJSW010000147.1:0-10819 GCF_050337375.1 Vibrio makurazakiensis
TTACTATATAGGGGTGCTGCTGAACACCAGCGCAGCTTGTAAAAAACTCACCTTCTTCGCTGTACTTTGGTATTGACTCTCCGGCTAGGTACTTTTTCCATGAGGCCTTGTCAGAGAATGATGCCATGGCAACATCATATATACGCTCATCAATGGTTGATGAATCTAGTGCGTTATATCTTTCATCTAGAGTTTTTTTAAGCCTTTCTCTTAGTTTCTTGTCACTAGCTAATACACCTTCAAGCCCATCTAACTTCAATACTTTCTGAGCCCAGAAAATTGCTCTAATTTTTTCAATCAAAACCACCCACCACAAATAACAACAAAAGTCAATACAGCTCACTAGATGAGACAGTGCCGATACTCAAATGCCTTCAAACCATATCATAGAACGTATTCAATAACCCGAGGATACAAAATGAATCAACAGCAACTCACCCCACTACTCTTGCGCAGAAAACAAGTCTGTCAAGCGCTAAACATAAGTCCATCAACACTAGATCGATTGAGGCACAACCCCAATGTTAGATTTCCATCAGGAATATATACCGGAAATAAAATTTTAGGATGGCGAACAAAAGACATTAACGACTGGTTAGATAAACAATGAGGAACACATGATGCGAAAAAATCATTACCAACAAAAAAAATCAAGTTTCACACCCATCGTAAAAATGCTTTTCCTTCCTCCTATGTGGAAAAACATAAAAGGGGAAATTGAAGTTATAAAAGCACGACGAGAAGGTTTTAAAAAACGTCCTAATGGGATTTCGATTCACGATCCTGAAATAGATGATGAGTTTTAGACCCTATTCATTGGTAATGAAACCAAATTCAAAGCCAAAAGTACTTTAAGCCAGAAAATGCAAAGCCTTGGGCAGATTTCAGAAATGATTTCAAAACCACAACAAAAAGATGCCAAGGCTAATTATCACAACATGATTACCATGATTTCAGAGGAAGAATAATGAAACAAACCCAAAAATCAGTAACTGTTCGCTTCTCAATGAACGATTACAACGACATTACAGCCGAAGCAGAGAATCACAATACAACCACGGCAGATATCATCAGAAAAACCTGGAGAGGCCACCAAGAGCATCAGAACATTCTTGCTCTTTTGGCCAAATTTGAAAGCCGCATCATCGCAAGTACGTTTGAGATCTGCGTTGCTACGATAGGCCTCACAACAGACGAGCGAAAGAAAGCTGCCAAAGATGTTAACAACTACCTTAAAATGGAGCGAGTTAAATAATGAGCCATACTCCCCCATCAATGCCAAAACAGAAGTGGGGCTTGTTAGCCTTGGTGTTCGCTCTGTCCCTTATCAGTCTTATCGTTTTTCAAACTTTATTAATATGGCCAGAGCAAAAATGGGGAGGGATTAACCGACACCTTGAGTGGGTAGCCAAAGCTACCTGGCAGCTTCTATCCCAAGACTCTTCGGCTTTACTTGCGCAGTATGTTTTTCAACTCAAAAGCTTAGGCATTTACTCAGAAATGAAAATTACTGTTTCAATTGCCTTTCTACTCAATTTTGCTGCTTCTGCACTGATTTCTTGCCGTATTGTATTTGTACCCGGAGGAACGAATAAACTAGTAAAAGTAAACGGGCCAACACTATACAAAGATAAATCAGTCAAAAAGGGGTTACGCGATCACCACCGGAAGAACAACCAAAAAAGTTCAGTGGCTATTCACCCAGACCTTTTACTTACACCGAAAGAACTTGAAGGAAACATATTCGCATTTGGCCAACATGGTTCAGGGAAGTCCGTCATTCTTAAGCAGCTACTTCAACAGATCATCAACGCTAATCAACAAATCATTATTTACGACGAAAAGCGCGAGTACACTGAGCTATTTTATGACCCCAAAGATACACTCCTAATCGCCCCCTGGGATAAACGTTCTGCACACTGGGATATAGCAAAAGATCTTAAACGTGATGAAGATTTTGAGCTCATTGCACAGAGGCTAATTCCCGGTAATACCAAAGATCCTATGTGGTCGAATGGTGCAAGAGCGATTTTAGCTGGAGTATTGGCAATCTGTAATGCCGAAAGTAATGATGAATGGAGTTGGGACGACATTGCTAAAACATTGTCTATAGATGACTTCACTCTTCGAATTTTGTTCGAGCAGCACTACATCAAAGCTGCCCGCTATATAGAAAAGAATTCCAAAACTACGCATGGCTTTATGTCGACACTCCTAACAGATGTATCGTGGCTCTATTCCCTAGCCAAGTATTGGCAAAAGTCTTCTAAAAAGTCGTTTTCGCTTAGAGATTGGGTCAATGGTAATAGACCTGATATCAAAAAAATCATCATACAATCTCATCCAGAGTTTAAGGAAGTCGGTGCTCCACTTTGTAATTCGATTCTAGGATTCATCACCAGCTTAATGCTCGCAAAGCCAGACAATAATAGTACTTTGCAAACTTGGTTGATTATTGATGAATTGGGAAATCTACCTAAAAACGATAGCTTAAAGGAATGGTTGAGTCTTGGTCGCTCAAAGGGGTGTCGTTTCGTTGGTGGTACTCAATCTATATCTCAACTACATGATAAGTATGGAGAACACGACACAAATACCCTCCTGAATCTATTTGCAACAGTAATAGCTCTTAGGTGCGGCGCTCCAGGTGGTGAAGCAGAGTACGCTGCAAAATGTTTTGGTGAAGCTATTTACGAAAGACCATGCTCAGGGAGTACAAAAGTTGGTCCGTCTGCAATAAATTGGCAAAAAGAAGTTTCTCAACTAGTTACAGCCTCTGATCTCGTTCACCTCCCTCAATCAAATGAGAATGGGGTAACTGGCTACATAACTAGTTCCGGTTGGAATAGCGTATTTAGACTCCAATGGCCATACCCTAAGCTAGACAAACAAGCACCTAGCCACACTCCTAGCTCTTGGGTACTCAACGCTCCACAAAATCCACAAAAACGAAAAAATGGCCGACTGGGAGCTCGCTGATGCTGACTATCCATCCAATTAACAATATTACCTACTACGATAACGATGACTACTATCTCAACGATGCATCTCCAGAGGACGTTTGGATAGGTTGTGGGGCGGAATATCTAAATCTCAATAATAAACCTGTTGGTGAGGAGTATCACCACTTAGCACGTGGCTACTCTCCAAACGGAAAGATACCTCTTTGTAAACAAGCTGGAGATGACCATAGGCCGGGGTGGGATCTTACTTTTTCAGCTCCAAAATCTGTTAGTCTGGCCTGGGCGATGGCCAATGAGCATCTACGAAAAGAGATCAGTAACGCTCAGCTAAAATCGGTTCGACAAGCGATCATTTTACTTGAAAAAAATGCTGCGTACACTCGTAGAGGTATCAATGGAAAATCCCGAGAACGCACTCATGCCTTAATTGTAAGAGCCCTCGAACACTCTACATCAAGGGCTCTGGATGTTTCCTTGCATACTCACGGGCTAGTTCAAAATCTTAGCCCTAGGCTAGATGGATCTTTTGGAACAATTATTAGCCGAGACCTTTATTTATGGCAAAAAGCCGCAGGTGCTATCTATCGTGCAGAATTATCACATCAAATGAAAAAGCTCGGTTTCGAAATAGAGCCTGACGGAGAAAGCTTTCGACTGACAATAATTCCAGAACAAGCTTGCCACAACTTTTCAAAACGCTCTCAAACTATAAATGAACGTTTGAAAAAGTGCTCAGCCACGACAAGTGCTAGCCGTATCGGGAATAGCATAAAAATAACAACACGAGCTGCGAAACAGAAGATCGAACGAGATGGACTACTACAAAAATGGAGAAGTGAGCTAGACAGCTACGGGCTAAACAACGAACTTCTTAAGAAACATTTGAGCGCCAGATACAAACCTTCGGAAGCTAAAACAGCATTTGAGATTCCTGAGATCATCAGCTCTCTGACTAATAAAAATGCTGTATTTAGAAAACAAGATGTTTACCGGGCCATCGCTGAGACTGCTCAGTGGAATGGCGAACCAGCAGCAATCGTTAATCAGTTGGCTAAGTCGATACTTACAGATGAGGAACTAGTTTCACTTGGAACTGATAGCAAACACAACCAACTCTTCTCAACTAAACAAATGCTCAGGCTAGAAAATGAAATTCTTGAAATCACTCAGTCACTTACTGAAAAATATAGCCATGCATTGCAAAAAAATATCGTTAATGATGCAATTTCATTACACGAGAAGCAATGTGGCTACACTCTAACAAAAGAGCAAAGCGAAGGGCTTTTCTATGTCTGCTGCGAGGGGGATTTTAGCATTCTTCAAGGCTCAGCAGGCGCAGGAAAATCATCAGCTATGGCTGCACTACACTCAGCTTACTCACAGCAAGGCTTATCAGTAATCGGTGCAGCGATTGCCAAAAAAGCGGCAGATAATCTTGCTGAAGAATCGAGAATAACCTCTTACACCGTAGCAAAGCTGTTATCTGACGCTGAACGTGGACGAAATCATTTCTCTCTGGCTGATGTGCTTGTGGTTGATGAAGCTGGCCAGCTAGGCACAAAGCAATTGAATGCATTATTGCATCTAGCCCAAGAGCACAATGTGAAGGTTATCTTAGTTGGAGAAGATAAGCAGCTAGACGCAATTGAACTAGGCGGATGCTTACGGTTTTTATCTCAGAAATTGAACTGTAGCAGAATAGAAGAAATCAAACGCCAGCGCGAGAGCTGGGCTCGTACAGCTGTTATGCATTTGAGGGACGGCCTGGCATCAAAGGCATTGAGTGCATTCCAAGCGAAAGGATTACTCAATTTTTCTGAGTCCTCGAAAGATACTCAGAAACAAATGGTCAACGCTTGGGAAAGCTACCATCGTGATAACCCAAATAAGAACTCTCTGTTGCTTGCGCAGCGTTGGAAGGACGTTGATCAGCTATCAACTCAAATGCGGACCATTCTCCAATCTCAAGGAAAAGTTGGGAATGAAGAGGTTGAAGTTGATTGCATCGTTTCTGAGCATCGATGCAATCAAAGGTTTGCAGTTGGTGATCGCATTAAAATGTGCAAAAACGACTACAGACTATCAGTCTCAAACGGCTCAATGGGCAAGATAACTAACATATACAAATCAAACGATGATATCGTTTTTACTGTTCTTTTAGATAGCGGGCACACGGTTTCAGTAAGCCGCAACAACTACCAAAACGAAGAAGGCCGCCTTCCAATGGTTTTGGGCTACGCCTTAACGGTTTACGCTAGCCAAGGAACAACGATCGATGGTGATGTGTTCGTCTATTGGACATCAGGTATGGATCGAGCAAACAGCTATGTCGCAGGGAGTCGACACAAGGACAACTGTCACTGGTTTTTTAACTCACGAGAGATCGACTTAGTTACTCAGCAGGCTGAGGGAGTTGAGATTTCTGATGAAATACGGGTTCAAACAGTTGCCCAGGTAATGTCGTCAGAGAGGAGGAAGTCTATGGCGCTTGAGTATTTAGATACCGTTAACAAACCAACAAAAAATATACAACTAGAGTCCTATAAGGGTGACGTTGAGTGCGATTCATTTGAGCCAATAGTATGAGAAATTATAGCAGGCTCACTGTCCCAAACTACTTTTACCTGAATGCAGGCTTCTACAAGCCCTCGACATCCATACCATGTTCTGCAAGCCATTTTTTTCGCTCTTTATAATCTGGCATAGCTCGTTCTACGCATAGCCAAAAGTCGACACTGTGGCTTGGTTCTATCAAATGTGAAAGCTCGTGCACAACAACATATTCAGCGATTTTTGCTGGCAATAAAATTGTCTTCCAGTGAAAGTAAAGCACCTGCCCTTTGCCACATGAGCCCCAGCGATACCCCAAATCACGCACTTTTACTGATGAGAACTCAACACTTAAACGGTTTTTAAAGTCGTTAGCTTTTGCTTCTAACCATTTCAAGCCTTTTGCCACGTACCAATCGATAAATAGCTTTCGAGCATCCTCAATATGGTCTTTTGATAAATGAAAGCGGCCATGATAAAACTTGAGTGGTAGTTCTTGCTCATCAACAAGGCTTAAACGGTAGCTGCGGCCTAAATATAAAAAGCCTTCTCCTTGCACAAACTGTTTTTGACGTACTGTTTTATGCATAAGTGATTTTTCTGCCAGCTTTTGATAGACCCAGCTAAGCTTAGAACGCACAAAACCTTCAAGCACATCAGACTCTACAAAAGGTGGAGCAATAAGTAGTAAGCTGCTATCTCTATCCACAGTTAATTGCATCGTTTTACGGTCAGCACTGTGTTTAATAGGAATAACTAAGTCTTCAATGGTTAAGGTCATACAGCCTCTAATTTATAGCTATTTGCTTTGGCAAGCTCTCTAAGCTTATCAACTAACGGTTCTATATGATCATAGTCAAGTAGCTCAGATTCATACAGACTTTCGAATAAATACTGCTCTAACTCTTCTTGTAAACCTAAGCGATGAGGTTCCCAAAAACTGGTAGTAGTGATCTTATCTTGAATATGGGCAACCAGTTTTTCAGTAAGTTCTATCAGTTGAGCTTCTAGGACTAAATCAGGCTGTTCATCACCACTAACCGCCACTTTTAGCATGCGATAAAATGGCAGGTAATGCTCGGGGATGTCTGGTAGACCCTCTTCATGCTTAGTAGAACCAGAACGCACTTCATCAATAATGGTTTGTAGCGCTTTGATCAGATCATCCCATTGACCAACTAAGCTATCTAAAATTTGTTTTAGACGTTCACTTAGCTTTTCATAATAAACTGGATCTTCATCAATATGCTGGCTTACATGGCTTTTAATAGCATGCTCCATTTCGGAAGCAATGGCTTTTTTCTGCTCTTCTGGAGTAGCGCCATAATTTACAGCTTGTTCACGAACCTCATTTACGCTGTTATCAAACTGAGCATCCGTTAAGTTTATCGGCGCTACTTTTGGGTCTATCCCCAATGAAATAATATGTTCGTCAATTAAAGTACGAACCTTTGCCCCAACATCTTTTCCAATCACCATGCTGTCGCGATAACGCATTCTTGCACGATTCTGTATCATCGCCAGCGCTTTTGCATCGCCTGCAAAAGGTAATCCTTCAGGGCGTGGTAATACTTGCTCTAAGCTTTGTAAGAAGGCTTTTAATTTTACGGAAAACTCTTGGCGCAATCTCTCAGTACTAAGTAACTGTACGCAAGACTCAATATCATCAAGAGATTCTATTCCTTTACTGCGGAACATATCGACAGCACGAATATGTCGCTCTCTAAGGGCGGGAACTTCATCTTTTAAACTACGTAAGGCACCTTCAACATCTTCATCACTATAAGCCGCGAGCGCAGCTTTTAAGTGATTGGCCACACCGTAATAATCCACCACAATACCAAACTGCTTGCCATAACCCGTACGATTAACCCTGGCAATCGTTTGTAATAGTTCAGCTTCACGAATAGAGCGATCTAAATACATCACCCCTTCGATAGGTGCATCAAATCCTGTTAGCAGCATTGATTTAACAATTAAGAACGAAAGCGGATCGGTTCCTGTCTCTGTTTGTTCCGCATCAGCTCCTAGCTCTTTATTGAGTAACGGCTTTTTGAAACGCTCAATCGCTTTATCTTGTTTGGCTCTATCTGTATGCTCTGCCCACTCTGGTCCATCGTTATTATCAGATGAGATAATGGTGGAAAATTCCATTCTGGCTAATACATTTTTATACCGCCATGCTTGGATCAACGCTTGTATTTTAGGTGACTTACGGCAAAGGGTTTCGTTATCACAGCCTTTTAATTCATCTGGTAAGCGCTCAGCGTCAAACAGCAACTTATCTCGTGCACCCATAAAGGCTTTATAGTAACGCACAGCAGCTAAGCGACTATAAGCAACTACTTGTGCTTTATAACCATTCGGCAAAATATTAGTGACATAATGGCGCAGCATATCTGCCGCTTTTTCTTCAATTAGTAGCGTGGCTTCTAATACATTTCCTTTAGTCGCATATTTCTTTTTAATGGCTTCAAGTTCTTCTTCGCTTTTATCGCTAAAGAAATCTTCAAATAACTCATCTAAGCTAGAGCCATCTTTTACTGCACCATTTACCGTGCGACCTTCATATAAAATAGGTACGGTTGCGCCATCAGCTTCCGCTTCTTTTATGGTGTATTTATCAATAAACTCACCAAACACTTCATGGGTGCGTTTTTTCTCACCCATGATGATTGGCGTACCCGTAAAACCGATACGGGCACAGTTAGGAATACCAGAAAGCAAATTAGCGTGTAAATCACCCGATTGTGTTCGGTGCGCTTCATCCACCATTACCAATATATCTTCACTGGCATTAAGTAATTCAAAAGGGTCAGCCGCTTTGGCTTGCGACTCACGATACTTTTGAATCATCGCAAATACGATGCCAGGACCATCTTGCCTTAAAAGGTTCTTAAGTGATTTATTATTGTTAGCAACCGAAACCATTTCATCAGTTAAAGAAGCCGTGCTTGAAAGTTGTTTTTGTAGATCTTTTCTGTCGGTAACTACAACAACTTTAAAGCGGCGTAAGGCAACATCGGTACGCAGTTTTCTGATCAAAAACATCATAGTTAATGACTTACCCGAGCCTTGGGTATGCCACACTATACCGCCACGCCTGTCGTATTCGCCATCTTGCTTACGGGTTTTACCCGACAATAAGCGCTGAACCGAGCGCACTACGCCACGATATTGCTGATAGCGACAGACCATCTTGATGGTTTGCCCACCTTGATGCACAAACAAAACAAAGTGACGAATAATATCTAACAGAGATTCTGGCATTAACATGCCAGCCACTAAGCGTTGTTGGGCTGACAATCCCGCAACATCTAGTTCTTTGGCGAGTGTTTTTTCACAACGTTTGGGGTCACTCTGGGTAGCGATAGTTTTCCAAGGTTTGTAAAACTCAGCTCTTGCGCCAATAGTACCCACTAAACACTGCTCAAAGCTGGCAGCAATCATTAACTGGTTAGTACTAAATAGCTGAGGTGCACCTTCGTTATCTTCTACTTCACCAACTGCAAAACGTTGATTGGAATAACGGCGAAGTTGGTTAATCGCTGCTGCCATAGGCTCGGCACTATCTGGATTTTTACATTCGATGACAACTAACGGAATACCGTTAACCAGTAACACCAAATCAGGAATAATATGTTTTTTGCTAGAGTCATGCCCAGGAGGGCATTGAACCTTAAACTGGTTGATTACGGTAAAGGTATTATTTTCAGGTGTATCCCAGTCAATAAAATGAATACTACGGGCACGACCACCATCCCAATCAGGCAAGCCATCAACAATAATGCCGTTAGTTAATAGCTCTGATGCTTTCTGGTTGGCCTCTATTAACCTAGAGGCGGAAATACGACTAATCACCGCTACTGCCTGATTAACGCGTTGCTCATCTAGCCATTCAGTTTGTTCACCATTGGCCAAGCTTCGCAAATTAACCCTTACCAGTTGCTCACGTAATACCTTAGTTTGCAGAACTTCAGCAAAGCTATCACGACCAGTAACACTAGCATCATCTAAACTACCTTCAATATATTGCCAACCTTGTGATTGAAGCTGTTGGATTAAGGGCAATTCTGATTGTAAATATTCCGGACCCATAGTACTTCCTTTGAATTATTAGCTGGTCTGTTATTTTATTAAATCAGTGACTCGGACTTTGCCTGTAAGCAGATCATCCATTAAACCTTCTTTACTCATGCGTAATTTATCAAGAGAGTTTTTCTCATATAAAAGCCTATTTTCTAATTCAATCAACCTGTCGCTCATCGCCAGCTGCTCATGCTCAGGAGGTAAGCCAACAGCAAACTTTTTAAAAGTATCAAAATCAATACTTTCAACAGTAGTGCCTATTTTGACTACTTTGTTTAATATTTGCTTCTCTTTACCTTGTAGAAAGTAATGTACAAACTTGCTAGTTACACCCTTATTAGGTAATAGTGCTTTAATATCTTGGTTTACAGTAAACTTATTATCTACTTGAATCGCAGGTAATGAATGCCTCAAAATTCCACTTCTAAAGACTACAACGATAGTGCCTTTATCAAAAACATATAAATTTGTATTTTCTATAGCTAAATCACTAACTTTATCTTCCGTATCTTTAATAACCGAGGCGTTTAAGTCCTTAGGTGATACCCATAAGGTTCCTTCGTTAGGCCAATAAATGGAGACTGCTTTAGAAGGTGTTGCTCCTCCTCGCCAGTAACCGATTCCTCCTAGACTAGTTTCGTTCCAATCTTTAGGAATCCAACCTAATTCAAAAGATTTATATAGCTCAGGTGCATCTTCATAACTAGGGCGAAGTTCTCCATTTTCATCAACGCCGCGAGTTAATAAATCATATAATAAGCCATGTTTTACTTGCCGTAATTTGGCAATGATGACTTCTGTCTCACGGATTTGGTTGTCTAATTTATCTAGAATTTCAGTAATTTTATTGCGTTCGGCTTTTGGTGGAACAGGCAAGTCTATATCAGAAAATTCAGACCCTGAAATCTCTAGGAATGTAGTACCAGATGCACGCCTTTCTAACTCGGCTTTTAGTAAGCATAAAAAATGGAAATAGTAATCCGCATCTTTAGGGTCTTTAAATACAATAGATTTAAAGCCTTGATTGGTTGTCATAGGTACTTGATTTATAACCCTTGCACCTAGGGTTGCTCTTGATGTAACCAATAGTGAGCCTTCAGGTAACAAATTTGCACCGCTATTCTTTACTCCAGAATCCGTAATATATTCGGAGGTCGATAATATATGTTTGTCTTTAAATTTAGACACTTCGCCAGGTGTTAACCAAGGAGTATTTC
>NZ_JAKJSW010000148.1:0-10728 GCF_050337375.1 Vibrio makurazakiensis
TTATTATCAAGTAAAGTGTTGTGAATGAGATTTAATAAAATGGCAGCGTATGTCAGGTGTTTTATTAGACAATAAAATTGATTTGAAAAAAGCGAGCAGGGCGCTCGCTTTCTATAATGCTTAGCTTGAGCTAGCCCTCAAGGCCAGCACTTGCTTGTTTGTTCTGAATTAACTCAATCATATAGCCATCAGGGTCTTTAACAAAGGCAATGTGTGTAGAGCCACCTTTAACTGGGCCTGCCTCACGCGTTACGTTGCCGCCTGCTGCCTTGATTGCATCACACGTTTGGTAGATATCATCAACACCAATAGCGATATGGCCAAAAGCTGAACCTTGGTCGTACTCCGTAGTACCCCAGTTGTATGTTAGCTCGATAACCGCGCCTTGTGACTCGTCTCCAAAGCCTAAAAAAGCTAAGGTGTATTTGTATTCAGCGTTTTCGTTAGTACGAAGTAGCTCCATACCCATAACTTTTGTATAGAACTCAATTGATTTATCTAAATCGCCCACACGTAACATGGTGTGAAGAATACGACCGTTTGACATAGTTTTGCTCCTAGCTTCTGCTCATGACTTATGTATCGGTTTTTTCTTTGAATTCACATAAGTCTTCAATGATACAACTTCCACATCGTGGTTTTCTTGCTACACAAGTATAACGACCGTGAAGAATCAACCAGTGGTGGACGTCTAACTTAAACTCTTTTGGGATGACTTTTAGTAGCTTGGTTTCGACATCGTCGACCGTTTTACCCATTGCTAACTTAGTCCGGTTTGAAACTCGATAGATATGTGTATCGACAGCGATGGTCGGCCAACCAAACGCAGTATTTAATACCACGTTGGCAGTTTTTCTACCTACTCCTGGCAAAGCTTCTAGTGCTTCGCGATTTTCAGGAACTTCTCCCTTGTGTAGGTCGAGTAACATTCTACAAGTCTTAATGGTGTTTTCGGCTTTTGAATTAAATAATCCAATTGTCTTGATATACTCTTTTAAACCATCGACACCAAGATCAAAAATTGCTTGAGGTGTATTGGCTACAGGGTAGAGCTTATCTGTTGCTTTATTCACGCTCACATCTGTTGCTTGTGCTGAAAGTAATACAGCAATCAGCAATTCAAATGGAGAGCTCCAGTTAAGTTCTGTTTGCGGGTTTGGGTTGTTGTCCCGCAAACGTTCTAAAATTTCGACACGCTTGGTATTGTTCATTCGTCACATTACTTTCAATTTAATTATATTTTTGGTTAAGCCTAGCGAGGCTTAATTGTGGTCTATCGCTATTTATGCGTTAGTAACACGCGCTCGTTCAATTGTTGGTTTTTCTGGCTTGGGTTGCTTTTGTTCCATTCGATTATCGATGAAGTTTTTCGCGGCTATTAAAAAACCAACACCGATAAATGCCCCCGGCGGCAATAAAGCCAGCAAAAAGCTATTTTCAAATTGGAAGATTTCAATACGAAGCGATAATGCCCATTCACCGAGTAATAAGTCGGCACCATCAAACAAAGTGCCATTTCCGATAACTTCACGCATTGCGCCCAGTACGACTAAAACCGATGTCATCCCCAGTCCCATCCAGAAACCATCAAGTGCAGCTGGTAATACTTCATTCTTAGAGGCAAAGGCTTCTGCTCGACCAATGATGATACAGTTGGTTACGATCAATGGGATAAAGATACCCAGAGACAAGTAAAGACCGTATGCATAGGCATTCATCAGTAATTGAACACAGGTTACTAATGAAGCGATGATCATTACAAAAACTGGAATTCGAACTTCTTTTGGCACGTGGTTTCGAACCAAAGAAACAATCACGTTAGAGCCAACCAGTACTAATAGAGTCGCAATCCCAAGACCTAACGCGTTAGTAACAGTCGAAGAAACAGCAAGCAATGGGCACAAGCCCAGTAATTGAACAAGGGCAGGGTTATTAGCCCACATGCCATTTTTGATCAGGGTTTTATGTTCAGTCATGATTGCCACCACAATTTAACGGCTGATTAAATAATGTTTGTTGGTTTTCGTTCACGTATTGCACCGCATCTCTTACGGCTCTAACCACAGCTCTTGGTGTGATCGTCGCACCAGTGAATTGGTCAAAATCACCACCATCTTTGCGAACGCCCCAGCGAGCATAGTTGGCTTCTGTTACTTGTTTTCCGGTAAAGCTGGTAATCCAATCCGTAACACGCATATCAATCTTATCACCAAGCCCTGGGGTTTCTTGGTGGGAAAGCACTCGTGTTCCAGAGATCGTACCGTCTTGTTGAATTCCGACAATAACTTTAATTGCACCGTTATATCCATCAGGTGCAATGGCCTCGATGGCAATAGCGCTTGGCTGACCTTGTAATGTCGCCAAATAAGCAGGCATTGCTTTATCCGTACCAAGTGCAGGGTCTGTTACCAAAGTACATGATGAGAATAGTTCATTATCATGCATTTCATGTGGAATGACTTGGTTAAGAACCGAAAGCAACTGAGCTTGCTCTTGGCGCTGAATTTGGTCTTTGGTTAAGTACTGAGTTACGGCAACTAACCCTGTTGAAGCACAGGCAAAAATCGCTAGAGTTAAACCGTTTTTCTTAATGGCATTTAACATATTGATTTAATATCCGTAAGTTCTTGGCTTAGTGTAGTAGTCGATTAGTGGGACACACATGTTGGCCAGCAAAACTGCAAATGCCACTCCATCAGGAAAGCCACCCCAACTGCGAATAATAAAGATCAAGGCACCAATCAAAGCACCATAAACGAGCCTGCCTTTTACAGTCGTAGAGGCAGATACTGGGTCGGTAGCTATAAAGAATGCGCCAAGCATTGTTGCACCAGATAATAGTTGCAGTACTGGTGAAGCTGTTTCGCCGGGGGAGAATAGGCTGAATACAGAACTGAACACGACCAGGCTAGCCAATAGCGCGACCGGAATATGCCATTGGATAACACGTTGTTTGATTAATAATAAGCCGCCAGCTAGGTAAGCTAGGTTTACCCATTCCCAACCAATACCGGCAAGCCCGCTAAACTGAGGTTGGCTTAATGCTTCAGCTGAAGTATTACCTGCATGTAATGCTGTTTTGAACGCATCTAAAGGCGTGGCCATTGTTGTACCATCAATACCAATTCGCGCTTGCTGTAGCGATAGGCCTTCAGCGTTAAACCCCGTAAAAATCATTTGAAAGGAATCTACAAAGCTTGCCGTCTCGGCAGTTAGCGACAATGGTGAATTCCAACTTGTCATTTGAACTGGGAAGGAGATCAGTAACACAACGTAAGCGACCATTGCAGGGTTGAATGGGTTTTGTCCGATCCCGCCGTATAAATGTTTCGCAATGACTATTGCGAAGAAGATACCTATAACTAATAACCACCAAGGTGAGTGCGGTGGAATGGCTACTGCCAATAGCCAACCTGTCACTACAGCACTGTAATCACGTAAAGCTCTGATTGGAGGACGTTTTCTTAATAGCATCATTGCAGCTTCAAAGCTGACAGCTAAAACAAGAGCGAGCGCTAGCTGTATTAATGTTCCCCAACCAAAAAAGTAAGTTTGAGCTACTAATCCAGGTAGTGCACATATCGCAACCCATTTCATTAGATCAGGTGTGCTACGACGGCTATGAGCGTGCGGTGAGCTGGCAATAAAAAAGGCCACTACTCTTTCTCCTCAATATTCTTTTTGYCTTCAGCTAGCTTGTCTTCAACTAACTTTGCTTTACGAGCTTTAGCGCGAGCGATTGCTGCGGCTACCGCAGCTTTCTTTGGATCAACTAGCTCTTCGTCGGAAACTTGGGTTGGCTCGACGTCGTTTGTTTCTTCTTTAGCTTGCTGAGCTTTTTTAGCTTTAGCGCGAGCGATTGCCGCGGCTACTGCAGCTTTCTTAGGGTCAACAGGAGCTTCGTCTGACGTTGAAGATGATTCAGCGTCGTTTGTTTCGCTGTTCGCTTGCTGAGCCTTTTTCGCTTTAGCGCGAGCGATTGCCGCGGCCACTGCAGCTTTCTTAGGATCAACCGGTACTTCGTCTGAAGTTGAAGTTGGTTCAGCGTCGTTTGTTTCGCTGTTCGCTTGCTGAGCCTTTTTCGCTTTAGCGCGAGCGATTGCCGCGGCCACTGCAGCTTTCTTAGGGTCAACAGGAGCTTCGTCTGACGTTGAAGATGACTCAGTGTCGTTTGTTTCGTTGTTCGCTTGAGCCTTTTTAGCTTTAGCGCGAGCGATTGCCGCGGCCACTGCAGCTTTCTTAGGATCAACAGGAACTTCGCCTGAAGTTGGTTGAGCGTCGTTTGTTTCGCTGGTCGCTTGCTGAGCCTTTTTAGCTTTAGCGCGAGCGATTGCCGCAGCCACTGCAGCTTTCTTAGGATCAACAGGTGCTTCGTCTGAAGTTGAAGTTGGTTCAGCGTCGTTTGTTTCGCTGTTCGCTTGCTGAGTCTTTTTCGCTTTAGCGCGAGCGATTGCCGCGGCTACTGCAGCTTTCTTTGGATCAATAGGTGCTTCGTTCGAAGCTTGAGCTGATTCAGCGTTGTTGGTTTCGCTGTTAGCTTGCTGAGCTTTTTTAGCTTTAGCGCGAGCGATTGCCGCAGCTACTGCTGATTTTTTATCATTTGGTTCAGCTTGCTCTTCTGGCTGCTCTCTCTGGGCTTTACGTTCACGAGCGAGTTTTTTGCGCTCTTCACGAAGTTTGGCCATTTCTGTGTTATCTGGAGCTTCGGCGCTCTGAGCTTGTGCTTGTTTCGCCTTAGCTTTAGCAATCGCAGCCGCCACAGCTGGTTTAACTTTCGGCTCGTCACCAGATTGAGTGTCTGCACTTTTCGCTTTGACTCGAGCGATGGCTGCAGCAATTGCGTCATCTCCGGCTGGAGATTTCATTTCTTTACGACGATTGTCTGCGGCTTTTTTAAATCTGTTCTCTCGTTCTGCTTTATCGCGCTCCATACGCGCATTTTTTTCTTCAAATCGAATTTTCGCGCGTTCAGCGGCTTCCGATTCTTGTTGGCGTGTACGTATTTCCGCTTTCGCTTGGCGATAGTACTGAACAAGAGGGATTTCGCTCGGGCACACAAATGCACAAGCGCCACATTCAATGCAGTCTTTTAGATTTAGCTCTTCGCATTTGTCGAGTTCATTGGCTTTAGCGTGCCATTGCAGTTGCTGAGGAAGCAGCGATGCAGGACAGGCTTCTGCACATTGACCACAGCGGATACATTCCATCTCATATTCGCTAGGCGCAATTTCCTTACGAGTGGGCGCTAAGATGCAGTTAGATGTTTTGGTGATAGGCACGTTGGCATGTGGCAATGTAAAGCCCATCATTGGACCGCCTAGGATCAATCTAGGTAGCTTTCTATCCGCTTTGTAGCCAAACTCATCAAGCAGACTTTGTACGGGAGTACCCAGTAAAGCCCAGACATTGCGAGGTTGCTTGAACGTTTTACCGGTAAGAGTCACCACTCTATTGATGACGGGTTCACCATCTAAAATAGCGCGCTTGATCGAATACAGAGACCCAACGTTTTGAACTAGAACGCCAATGTCTGCGGGAATGCCGCCAGCTGGTACTTCTTTGTTGGTCAAAATCTTTATCAGTTGTTTTTCACCACCTGACGGATATTTGGTCGGTATAACGCGAATCACAATATCTTTGTCTACAGAGGCTAGCTCCAACGCTTTAATCGCGTCGGGCTTATTATCTTCAATACCAATGACTGTAAGCTTTGGCTTGAGGATGTGTTCGACAATTTCAATGCCTTGAATGATCTGGTCAGCGTGTTCTTGAAGTAACTTGTCATCAGAAGTGATGTAAGGTTCACATTCAGCTGCGTTGACGATCAATATCTCGGTACGTGCTAAACCAGATTGAATTTTCTTGGCTGTAGGGAAGCCTGCGCCACCCATGCCTGAAATACCAGCCTGACGAATAACATCGAGTAATTCATCGGATGTTTTCGTTGTGTAGTCATCAACCGGTGATCTCGTTGTCCAAACATCAAGGTTGTCTGGCTTGATGACGATACTTACTTCACTTAAGCCTGAAGGGTGAGCGGTAGTTCGGGGCTCAATAGCTTCGATGGTACCTGAAGTCGGTGCATGAACTGGCAGCATAAAACCGGTGTTAGAATTGGTTAATGCTTGCCCTTTTTCGACATAATCACCGACCGCGACGATCAAGTTGCCTGCTTTACCGATATGTTGTTTTATCGGTAATACAATTTCGCTTGGAATGCTTGCGTGAACCAATTCACTTTTATTGGACTGTTTCTTATTTTCTGCAGGGTGAACGCCACCTGGAAAGTGCCAGATTGACCCTGTACGAATTTGTTCAATTAAAGAATTCATACCAACTCCTACAGCTTAGAATCTGACGTGCTAGCATCAGTTACTTGGTTGGTAATGTCAGTGACGGGAATGGCGTTAAGTTGCCATTTCCAGTTCTCAGTCGTTGTTGCTAGTGGGATCATTTCAATACAGTCGGTTGGGCAAGGTGCAACACATAGGTCACAACCCGTACATTCATCTTTTATGACAGTGTGCAGCGCTTTGGTTCCGCCAACAATTGCATCAACAGGGCAAGCCTGAATGCATTTAGTACAGCCGATACACATATCTTCGTGAATATAGGCGACGGTTTTAACTTTGTCGTCTAGGTCGTGTGCTGAGTCTTCGACCTCTACGCCCATTAATTCAGCAAGCTTTTCGATTGTCGCTTGTCCGCCAGGAGGGCACTTGTTTATCTTGTCGCCGTTAGCAATGGCTTCTGCGTAAGGTTTACAGCCAGGGTAACCACATTGCCCACATTGCGTTTGAGGCAAAATAGAGTCTATTTGATCGACAATAGGATCCGCTTCTACTTTKAAACGGATAGAGGCAAAACCAAGAATAGCGCCAAATACAGCCGCTAATGCCACCAAGGCAATGATAGCGATAAGGATGGTATTCATGATTATTTCACCAATCCGGTGAAGCCCATAAAGGCGAGTGACATAAGGCCTGCAGTGATCATGGCAATGGATGCGCCTTTGAATGGTAACGGAACATCAGCTGCGGTGATTCTTTCACGCATTGAGGCAAAAATGATTAGCACAAGCGAAAAACCAATGGCTGCACCAAAACCGTATACGATAGATTCGATAAAGTTGTGGCTTTCATTGATGTTCAATAGTGCAACGCCTAACACGGCACAGTTAGTCGTGATTAATGGTAAGAAAATACCAAGTAATCGGTAAAGTGTCGGGCTAGTCTTGTGAACAACCATCTCTGTAAACTGCACGACGACGGCAATGACAAGAATGAAACTCATGGTTCTAAGGTATTCAATGCCTAGTGGCGCGAGTATATAAGTCTCAACAAGATACGAACACACTGATGCTAGGGTTAGCACAAATGTGGTTGCTAGTCCCATACCAATAGCCGTCTCTAACTTTTTAGAAACGCCCATAAATGGACATAGGCCCAAAAACTTCACTAAAACAAAGTTATTAACCAGCACAGTGCCGACCAACAACAAAAGATATTCGGTCATGATTGATTATTTTTTTAAAAATCCGATCTTAATATTATCCTGCTTTGTAAGCCTAATAACAACCAAGGATCGATAAGGTTTTATATGGTTGATGAAAATTTATGCTCAAATTTCGGAAGTTTTACAGAGTTGTTATTTTATATGGGTATAAACAGCCAGTGAACAAATGGAAAAGTTTATATTGCATAGCTTTGGGCTTGCTCCATTTGAGCAAGATGACTTACAGAAACTGTAAAGGTAAGAGGCTGGTGATAACTCGAATACTTAAGAACCAAGTCGAAAAGGCCTAAAACGCAAAAAGCCGCATCAATGATGCGGCTTTTCTAAATTTGGCTCCCCTTGCAAGACTTGAACTTGCGACATACGGATTAACAGTCCGCCGTTCTACCAACTGAACTAAAGGGGAATTGCTTGAAAGCGGGACGAATGATAAAGATTGATATTGTACCTGTCAATAAAAAATATCATTAAAAAGTAACGAAAAAGTCTTTACTTTCTTGAAGCCCTTTACGTAATTACGCTAGGTTTAGTTATCCACCAAAATTGTGGATAAGTGTGTGTGCGAAATCTTAACAAAATTATTGTTGGAATGAATAGGTTCTAACTTCGTTGCTGATTTTGGTTTAACCGTATGATTTATTGAAGGTTAACAGATATTTTGTGAATGTGGATAGAAAATGGATTGGTTGAAAATTAAGCACGGAATGTTGTAGATCGTCTGTTTTTGGGGAAAAGACGTGGATGAAACTTTTTATATGAATTTGATTTCATCTTGTAGGGCGAAAGATTCTATCAACACTTGAATGTGAATGCCAGTTACTTATAAGTGATTTTGTGATTTAAATTTTGATATTGGGGCTTGCATCGTTAGCTAGCTAAGAGTAACAATAACTGATTATAAATACAGTATGGAAAATAGCGATATGAGCAAAGTATTTGATTTGGTATCTGACTACAGTGCTGCTGGTGATCAGCCAACAGCAATAGCAAAGTTGTTAGATGGTTTAGATTCAGGGCTTGCTCATCAAACGTTACTTGGGGTGACGGGATCGGGTAAAACATTTACTTTGGCAAACGTGATTGCTGAAGCGCAGCGACCGGCTATTTTACTTGCTCCGAATAAGACGTTAGCGGCTCAGCTTTATGGCGAGATGAAATCCTTCTTTCCTAATAACGCAGTTGAATACTTCGTTTCATACTACGACTATTATCAGCCTGAAGCTTATGTTCCGACTACGGATACTTTTATTGAAAAAGATGCTGCCGTAAATGCTCATATCGAACAAATGCGTCTTTCCGCGACTAAGGCTCTCTTAGAACGAAAAGATGCCATCATTGTTGCCTCTGTCTCTGCTATCTATGGTTTGGGTGATCCTGAATCTTATTTGAAAATGATGTTGCATGTGACTCGTGGGGATGTGGTGGACCAGCGTGATATTTTACGTCGCTTGGCTGAACTGCAATACAAGCGTAATGATGTCGCTTTTGAGCGTGGTCAGTTTCGTGTGCGCGGTGAAGTTATTGATGTGTTCCCTGCAGAATCAGAACAGGACGCCGTTAGAATTGAAATGTTTGATGATGAAATTGATAGCATCAGCATTTTTGATCCGCTTACTGGCGCTGTAAAGCAAAGAGATATCCCTCGTTTTACTATTTACCCTAAGACTCACTATGTGACACCTCGTGAAAAAATCCTCGAAGCGATTGAGAATATTAAAGAGGAATTGGTCGAGCGTCAGGCTTACCTAAAAGAAAACAACAAATTAGTTGAAGAACAGCGTATCTCTCAACGAACRCTGTTTGATATTGAGATGATGAATGAACTGGGGTTTTGTTCGGGGGTTGAAAACTATTCCCGTTATCTTAGTGGAAGAAAAGAGGGCGAAGCTCCACCTACTTTATTTGATTATTTGCCAAAAGACGGCTTGCTCATTATTGATGAGTCCCACGTTACTGTTCCACAAATTGGCGCAATGTATAAAGGGGACCGTTCGAGAAAAGAAACGCTAGTGGAATTTGGTTTCCGATTACCTTCCGCACTAGATAATCGACCTATGAGGTTCGAGGAGTTTGAATCCATCGCTCCGCAAACTATTTTCGTATCGGCAACACCCGGTAATTATGAACTTGAAAAGTCTGAGGATGATATTGCCGATCAGGTCGTGAGACCAACGGGTTTGCTGGACCCTATCTTGGAGGTTCGCCCAGTTGCTACGCAAGTGGATGATCTACTTTCTGAAATCCACATTCGCTCAGTAAAAGATGAGCGGGTTTTGGTGACGACGCTGACAAAGCGAATGGCAGAAGATCTTACTGAATACTTAACCGAGCATGGAGTGAAAGTTCGTTATTTGCATTCCGATATTGATACTGTTGAGCGTGTCGAAATTATTCGAGACCTAAGGCTAGGCGAGTTTGATGTGTTAGTGGGTATTAACTTACTTCGAGAAGGTTTGGATATGCCGGAAGTATCTTTAGTCGCTATTTTAGATGCTGATAAAGAGGGCTTCCTACGCTCAGAACGGTCACTTATTCAAACTATTGGACGTGCGGCGCGTAACATTAATGGTAAAGCCATTTTGTACGGAGATAAGATCACTAAATCGATGAAAAAAGCGATTGATGAAACGGAACGTCGCCGCTCGAAGCAGCAGGAATACAATAAAGAGCAGGGTATTAGTCCTCAGCCTCTTAAGCGCAATGTTAAAGACATAATGGAGCTTGGGGGCAGCATTAAGTCCAAGCAGCAGAAAGCTTCCAAACAAGTGCCTTTATCTAAAATTGCAGAGCCTTCGACAAGTTATGAAGTGCTTACCCCTCAGCAATTGGATAAAGAGATTATTAAGCTTGAAGGTCAAATGTATCAGCATGCGCAGAATTTAGAGTTTGAGTTAGCGGCTCAAAAACGAGATGAAATCGAGACTTTGAGAAAGAAATTCATCGAAAACAGTTAACTATTTCAATGCTATAGACAAAAAATAGCCAGTAGTAATGATATCTACTGGCAATAACTGCGGATATTCTCGTCCGCTAACAACGTCAGTTGGCTAGGTGACCCGAAGGTCGTAGTGTATATAGCATTTCATGTGCCAGTCATAAGTTATTGATTTTATTTGTTGTAAAAAACGATCACATAAAATACCACGTTTGAATTTGCATAATGCAAAGCGGAATGCGACTATTCTATTAAACGCAAATAATATGTGGCTAGGT